>NZ_LEKG01000220.1:0-10639 GCF_001029515.1 Micromonospora sp. RV43
CGCTGCCGGTGGCGAACAAGGCCGCCATCGAGGCGACCATCCGGATCGGGCTGGCGTTGAACTGCTCGATCGCCGAGTGGTGCCGGTTCGCCCGGAAGAACTACTTCTACCCGGACATGCCGAAGAACTTCCAGATCAGCCAGTACGACGAGCCGCTGTGCTTCGACGGCTACCTGGACGTCGAGGTGAACGGCGAGCTGGTGCGCATCGGCATCGAGCGGGTGCACCTGGAGGAGGACACCGGCAAGACGCTGCACGTCGGCGGCGCCACCGGTCGCATCCACGGCGCCACCGAATCGCTCGTCGACTACAACCGGGCCGGCATCCCGCTCGTCGAGATCGTCACCAAGCCCATCCCGGGCACCGGCGCGCTCGCGCCCGAGGTCGCCCGCGCGTACGTCACCGAGCTGCGTGACGTGATCCGCTCGCTCGGCGTCTCCGACGTGCGGATGGAGGAGGGCTCGCTGCGCTGCGACGTCAACACGTCGCTGAACCGGCCGGGCGAGGAGTGGGGCACCCGCACCGAGACCAAGAACGTCAACTCGCTGCGCTCGGTCGAGCGGGCGGTGCGCTCGGAGATGCTGCGCCAGGCGTCGGTGCTGGAGGCCGGCGGCCGGATCACGCAGGAGACCCGGCACTTCCACGAGGACACCGGCGACACCACGTCGGGCCGGTCCAAGGAGACCGCTACCGACTACCGGTACTTCCCGGAGCCGGACCTGGTGCCGCTCGCCCCGGACACCGCGTGGGTGGCCGAGCTGAAGGCCGCCCTGCCGGAGCTGCCGCGGCTGCGCCGCAAGCGGATCCAGCAGGACTGGGGCCTGTCCGACCTCGACATGCAGTCGGTGGTCAACGCCGGCGCGGTCGAGCTGATCGAGGCGACGGTGGCCGCCGGCGCCACCCCGGCCGCGGCCCGGAAGTGGTGGCTGGGCGAGCTGTCCCGCCGCGCCAACGAGACCGGCGTGGAGCTGGCCGACGTCGGTGCCACCCCGGCCCAGGTCGCCGAGCTCCAGGGACTGGTCGACGCCGGCAAGCTCAACGACAAGCTGGCCCGTACCGTGCTGGAGGGCGTGGTGGCCGGCGAGGGCTCGCCGACCGAGATCATGACCAACCGCAACCTGGAGGTCGTCTCGGACACCGGCGCGCTCACCGCCGCCGTTGACGAGGCGATCGCCGCCAACCCGGACGTCGCCGACAAGATCCGCAGCGGCAAGGTCGCGGCGGCCGGTGCGCTCGTCGGCGCGGTCATGAAGACCACCCGCGGCCAGGCGGACGCGAAGACCGTCCGCGAGCTGATCCTGGCGCGCCTCGGCGCCTGACGTGTTGTAAGGAAGGGCCCCTTCTTAACGCCTGGTGCATGGGAAGGGGCCCTTCCTAACGCCTCGCCACCCCCTCCCCGGACAGGGCGTCAACGGCGACGCCCGGATGGAGTCACCGTGAACCAGCACGACCTCGACGTCCTCGATGAGATCCAGCGCCGGGTGCTCTGGCTCGCCACCCGCATCGTCGACGCGGCCAACCACGACCGCGACACCGGTGACGGGGTGAAGGTCGGCGGCCACCAGGCGTCAAGCGCCTCCCTTGTGACCGCGATGACAGCGCTCTGGTTCCACCACCTGGACGCCGAGGACCGGGTGGCGGTGAAGCCGCACGCCTCGCCGGTGTTCCACGCGATCCAGTACCTGCTCGGCAACCTCGACAGGTCGTACCTGCCGAAGCTGCGGGCACGCGGTGGGCTCCAGTCGTACCCGTCGCGCACCAAGGACCCGGACGAGGTGGACTTCTCCACCGGCTCGGTCGGCCTGGGCGCCGCCGCGCCGCTGTTCGCCGCCGTCACCCGCCGCTACGTAGACGCGCACTTCGGCGCGCGCCCGCACTCCCGGTTCGTCGCCATCATCGGTGACGCCGAGCTGGACGAGGGCAACATCTGGGAGGCCGTCGCCGACCCGGCAACCACCGGGCTCGGCAACGTGATGTGGCTCGTCGACTTCAACCGCCAGTCGCTGGACCGGGTCGTACCCGGCATCCGGATCAACCAGTGGCGCGGCCAGTTCGAGGCGGCCGGCTGGCACGTCGTGGAGGTCAAGTACGGCCGCAAGCTGGCCGAGGCGTACGCCCGGCCCGGCGGCGCGGCGCTGCGCGACTGGATCGACCGGATGCCCAACGAGCAGTACCAGTCGCTGTTCGGGCTGGCCGGGCCGGCGCTGCGCAAGCAGTTCCTGGACGGCGCGCCGGCCGAGGTGGCCGCGTTCGTCGCCGACATCGGCGACGACGAGCTGGGCCCGCTCGTCACCGACCTGGGTGGGCACGACGCGCAGGCCATGCTCGACGCCTACGCCCAGTGCGACGCCGTCACCGACCGGCCCAGCGTCGTCTTCGCGTACACGGTCAAGGGCTGGGGCCTGCCGATCGCCGGCAACCCGCGCAACCACTCGGCGCTGCTCACCACCGAGCAGGTCGACGCGCTGCGCGCCGCGCAGGGCCTGACCCCGGAGACCGAGTGGGACCGCCTCGACCCGGCGTCCCCGGCCGGTATCCGGGCCGGCGAGCGCCGGGAGGCGCTGTCCCGCGCGCCGCGCGAGCGGGCGCTGGGCGTCACCGTTCCGGAGACCACGAGGGTACGCGCGAACAAGCCCGTCTCCACCCAGGAGGTCTTCGGCCGGGTGCTCGTCGACCTGGCCCGTGATCCGCAGGTTGCGCCCTACCTGGTGACGACCGCGCCGGACGTGGCCACCTCGACCAACCTGGCCGGGTTCATCAACAAGACGGGCGTCTTCGCACCGACCGAGCAGCGTTCCTGGACCGAGGACCGGATGCTGCGCTGGACCGAGAGCCCCGCCGGGCAGCACATCGAGCTGGGCATCTCGGAGATGAACCTGTTCCTGCTTCTCGGCCAGCTCGGCCTGTCGTGGGATCTGTCCGGCCAGCCGCTGCTGCCGGTGGGGACGGTCTACGACCCGTTCGTGCTGCGCGGTCTGGACGCGTTCCTGTACGGCACGTACTCCGGTTCCCGGTTCGTGGTGGCAGGCACCCCGTCCGGCATCACGCTGGCTCCGGAGGGCGGCGCGCACCAGTCCACCATCACCGCGTCGGTCGGCCTGGAGCTGCCGGGGGTGACGTTCCTGGAGCCCGCGTACGCCGGCAGCCTCGACTGGCTGCTCTGCGACGCGCTCGGGCAGATCGCCGGTGGCTCCGCTCCGGCCGCGACAGCCGCGCCGGCCGAGGACGGGGCGTACTACTTCCGGCTCAGCACCCGGCCGATCGACCAGGCGCCGTTCGAGGCGGCCCGGGCACGGCTCGGGGACGCCGTGCTGCGGCGGCAGGTGGTGGCCGGCGCGTACCGGCTCGTCGACGCGCACCAGGCGTACCCCGATCTGGCTGACGCCCCGGTCGTGCAGCTCGCCGCCTCCGGCGCGGTTCTGCCGGAGGTGCTCGCGGCCGCCGCGGAGCTGGCGGAGGAGGGCGTGGCCGCGCACGTGGTCGACGTGACCAGCCTGGACCGGCTCTACCGCGCGTGGCAGCGGACGCTGCGCCAGGGTGTGCGGACCGCGACCGTGCCGAGCGTGCCGGGCGCGCTGCGGTCGGCGTTCGCCGACCGGGTGCCGGTGGTCACAGTGCACGACGCGGCCTCGCACGCGATGGCCTGGCTCGGCTCGGCGGTCGGGGCTCCGGCGGTGCCGCTCGGGGTGGACGAGTTCGGCCAGTCCGGCAGTGTCCGGGAGCTGTACGAGCTGCACGACCTGCTGCCCGGCAGCATCGTCAACGCCGCGCTGGCCGCGATCGCGCTGCGCTGAGGCGCGCGTCCGTTGCGCTGACCGCACGCCGCCACGGGGCCGGCCGGACATCCGGGCGACCCCGGGTCCTCGCGGTGGGGGTCCGGCCTCCGTGCGGCGGCCCCGGGTCCTCGCGGTGAGGTTCGGCCTCCGGGTGGGCCTCAGCCTCTCGGCTCGCCGGTCTTCCGGCTCTCTCGGGCGATCCGGCCCGCCCTTGGCACTCGGCCCGGTGCGTCCTGCGACCGGGTTCTGCCGGCTCTCCTGGCTCCCGGATCGACCCCGGCACGGCGGGCCGCGTCCTGGCCGATTCGGGTGGCGCGGTGGACGGCATTCCTCACGGAAAGTGACGGCGGGAATGGCTGCGGAGGGTAACCGCCTCTGGCGACCCGGGGGATCACCTCTCGGCCCCTTTGCTCTGCAGCCATATCCGCATCACCGCCCTGAGCTGGGGCGTAGTGGAACGCTCGCCGCTCTGCACCCACCCAGACGGTGACGCTCGGTTCCTGCTGCGCCGATGGGTGCAGAGCAAAGTCGGCGGCGGGGCATCCCCGTGCCGGACGGGCTTCGTGACGCCGAGTGACCGGGTGTCAGTGCGGCAGGGCGCCGGGCTGACCGCGAGAAAGGCGAGAAAGCGGGGCGGTCAGCTCGTGGGGGTGGGGCTCAGCGTGGTCGTGCCCGGCGACGGCGACTCCGACGGGCCGCGGGTCGGGGTCGGGGTGACCGGCACCTGGTCGCCCTTCGCCGGGTCGCGGATGACGTGCCGCTCCAGGTTGACCTGCGACTGCCCGGTGCCGCCCACAGTGATCTCGTCGTACGCCTGGAGCAGCTTCTGCTGGTCGAAGTAGAGCACAGTCATGGTCAGCGGAGTCGGCTTCTCGCCCTCCAGGCCGCGAAGCCCGGCCCCACCGGTGGAGCCCTGCACCATCAGCGTGGTCGGCTGCTTGCCCTCCACCTGCGGCAGCTTCGACACCTGCCGGGAGTGGGTGTGCCCGGAGAGCACGAGCGGGCAGTCGCCGGAGAGCGGGCCGGCCGAGGCGGGGTCGTGGATGAGCGCGATGTCGACCTTGCGCGGCGACTTGTCGATCGTGGCGGCGAGCTGTTCGCCGGCGCCGATCACCTGGTCGGCGACGGCCGAGGTGAGGCCGCTGCCGGCCGGTGAGGTCTCCTTGTCGGGGGTGAAGCGGGGGTCGCCGATGCCCGCGATGGTCAGCCCACCCACTGTGGTGACCGAGTTGTTCAGCACGATCGCGTTCGGCTGCTGCGCCACCGCGGCGGCGGTGCGCGGCGAGTCGTGGTTGCCGCGGATGAACACGTACGGCTTCTTGAGCAGGCCGATCGACCCGACGAACGAGGCCTCCGGCTCGCTGCCCCAGTCGGTCATGTCGCCGGTGTCGACCACCACGTCGATGCCGAACTGCTCGACCACGGTACGGATCAGCTGCCAGCCGGTCGGGTTGAGGTGGATGTCCGACACGTGCAGCACCCGTGTGGTGCCGGGCGACGGCTGCACCACGGGCAGGGCGGAGACCGTGGTGTAGAGCTTGCTGACGTTGCCGACCAGCCGTTGGAGCTGCTCGGCGTACTTGGTGTAGTCGTTCGCGATCCGCCGCGCGTCACCGACGATCGCCGGCGCGTTGACCAGCAGGCCCTCGTACCGCGGCTCCTCGATCGCCTGCGGGCGCAGCGTGCTCGCGGCCAGCCCGAGGCTGCCGGCGGTCACGACCAGCGCCAGGCCGCCGGCCCACGCGGTGCGCCGGACGTCCCGGAAGACGAGCGCGGCCAGCAGCAGCGTTGCGAGGACGACCGAGGCGAGCGTACGCAGCCCGAGCCGCATCACGCCGTCGCGGACGTCCTGGACGGCCGACTGGCTGGCCCGGCTGATGCTGGCCGGGTCGTCGATGAGCGCCTCGGTGCGCCCCTGGTCCAGCGAGCCCACCTCGACTGTGAGGTACGCCGGGCCGTCGTGGCTGTCCAGCAGCAGCGCGCCCAGCGGCGGGATGTCGACGGTGGTGCCGCCGGACAGCGACGGGCTGAGCTTGAGTTCGGCCCGGAACGGGCCGATGTCGGTGCCGACATGGCCGCCCGCGTACGTGCCGATCACGATGCCGCCGAGCGTGACCGCGAGCAGAGCCAGCACGACACCCAGCCGGCGCAGCCGGTGACCGGGCCGCCACGCCGTCAGGCGGCGGGTGCGCCCGCGCTCCGGAGACGTCTCGTCCCCGGAGCGGTGCTGTTCGTTCTCGTGGCCGTCCATGCTGAGATTCTGACCTGCCCCTTGCGCGATCTTGACAAACCCGGTGGGCCGGATCAGCTCCGGCCGGCGCCCCCGTCGGCGAAGACGAGCCGCAGGAGGCGGTCGTCCTCGGCGGTGGGCGTACCCCGCCCGTCCCGGTTCGACGTGCTCACCCAGAGCGAGCCGTCCGGCGCCGCCGCGACGGCCCGTAGCCGACCGTACCGGCCGTTGAGCAGGTCGCGCGGCTGACCGAGGACTGTGCCGTTGCCGGCCAGCTCCACCAGCCAGAGTCGCTGGCCGCGCAGGCAGGCGGCGACGAGTAGACGGTCCGCCGCCGCCAGGCCGGAACAGGAGGCGTCACCTGTGGGCCACTGTGTGATCGGGTTCACGTAGCGCTTGTCGTCGCCGCGCCCCTCGACCCGGGGCCAGCCGTAGTTCCCGCCCTTGTTGATCTGGTTGATCTCGTCCCAGGTGTTCTGGCCGAACTCCACCGCGTACATCTTCTTGTCCGGCGTCCAGGCGAAGCCCTGGACGTTGCGGTGGCCCGTCGACCAGACCGGCGACCCGGCGGTGGGGTTGCCCGGCGCCGGCTTGCCGTCCGGCGTGATCCGGAGGATCTTGCCGCCGAGGCTCTTGCCGTCCTGGGCGTTCTCGGTGCGCCCCGCGTCGCCGGTGCTCGCGTAGAGGTGGCCGTCCGGCCCGAAACCGAGCCCGCCGCCGTTGTGCGTGCCGGACTTCGGGATGCCGGTCAGGATCGGCTTCGGCGCCTGCCCGAGCTGCATCTTCGCGATCCGGTTGTCGTCCTCGGCCGTGTAGTAGACGAAGACCGTGCGGTCCTTGGCGTACGCGGGGGAGACCGCGATGCCCAGCAGGCCGCCCTCGCCGCCGGCGGCCACGTCCGGCACGGTCTGCACCGGCCGGACGGCCAGCCCGTCCGGGCCGGACTCCGGGCCGACCTGGAGGATCCGTCCCTTGTCCCGCTCGGTCACCAGCGCCCCGCCGTCGGGCAGGAACGCGATGCCCCACGGCACTTCCAGCCCCTTGGCCAGCACGGTGGCGACAACCTGCTGACCGGCCCCGCCGGGACTCGCGGTGCCGGACGGTGTGGGCAGGTTGGGCGGTGCGCCGGCCGGGTCCGGCTCGGGCTCGCCGAGGGAGCAGCCGGCGGTGCCCAGGAGCAACGCCGCGCAGGACGCCGCCAGCGCCGTCCGGAGGCGGCTGACACAGGGGTACGCAAGACGCGGGCTCACCCGGCCCAGCCTAGCCGGGCGGACCGGCGAACCGGGCACGTCGCGCGCACCCCTGCCCGCGTCCGGCCGTTCGGAGGAGTACCGGTCAGCCGGCCCGCAGCGCGAGCAGGGCGACGTCGTCCTCGCGCCGGTGCGCGGCGGCGAGCAGCCGGTCGCAGAGCAGGTCCAGCGGTACGCCCGGCCCGCCGGCCGCGAGGTGGGCGAGCAGTTCGGCCTGTCCCTCGTCGATCGGCTGGTCCCGGCGCTCGATCAGCCCGTCGGTGTGCAGCAGCAGCGTGTCGCCCGGTGCCAGGGTCAGCGTCCGGCCGGTACGCCGGGGCGGCCGGGCCAGCCCGAGCAGCGGCCCGCGGCCGTCAGCCACCGAGACCGTGCCGTCGGCGCGGACCAGCAACGGCGGCGGGTGCCCCGCGTTGCACCAGGAGACCGTCAGCCCGTCGTCGGCCGGGCGGACCCGGGCCAGCACGGCGGTCGCGACGGTGGGCACCCGCAGCCCGCCCATGGCCTGGTCGAGGTGGGCCACCAGATCCTCCACCGGGTCGTTACGCCCGTACGCGTTGCCCCGCACCAGGTTGCGCAACTGGCCCATGGTGGCCGCCGCCTCGATGTCGTGCCCGGCGACGTCGCCGATCGCGGCGATCAGCTCGCCGTCGGGCTGGACGAACGCGTCGTACCAGTCGCCGCCCACCTCCACCCGGTCGGCGGCCGGCAGGTAGCGGGCGGCCAGCTCGATTCCGGGCACGGCCGGCAGGCTCGGCAGCATGCTGTGCTGGAGCACCTCGGCGACGTGCCGCTGCTCCCCGTAGAGGCGGCTGTTGCCGACCGCCTGTCCGGCACGTACCCCGATGTCCTGCGCGGTGCGCAGGTCGCTGGCGTCGAAACCGCGCCGCCCCTGACGGTTGACGAGCGTGACGGCGCCGATCACCCGGTCCCCGGCGGCGGTGATCGGCACGGTCAGGTGGGAACCGATGCCGAGACGGGCGGCGAGCGGCACCAGCTCCGGGCGCGTGGTGCCGCGCGCCACGTCGTCCAGGTCGGCCACTGCGCGCACCGCCGGCCGCCCGGTACGCAGCACCGACCGGATCTGCGACTCCGCGCTGAGCCCGGTGGTCAGCAACTCGGCGAAGCGGGTCAGGTCGGCCTCGCGCTCGGCGTCGCGGTGCACGCCGGTGACGGTGCGCGGCCGGCCCGCCGGGTCGACGAGCGTGATCAGGCACCAGTCGGCGAGCAGCGGCACCATCGCGTGCCCGAGCCGGTCCACGGCGGTGGCTACGTCGAGCGTGCCGCCGAGCATCTCGCTCATCCCGGCCAGCATGGCGAGCCGGTCGTGCGCCTCCTCCGCACGGCGGCGGGCCTGCTCGGCGCCGCGGACCGCGATGCGCAGCCGCAGCTCCGAGGAGCACGCGGCGGCCAGGTCGGCGAGCGTCCGCAGCTGCTCCTTCGTCCAGGCCCGGGGCTTGCTGTCGATCGCGCAGAGCGAGCCGAGCACCCGCCCCTCCAGGTCGGTCAGCGGCATGCCCGCGTACGCCACCACGCCCAGATCCTCGATGGCCAGGTTGAGGCGTACGCGCGGGTAGAGGCGGGCGTCGGGCAGCACCAGCGGCATCTCGATGTCGACGACGTGCTGGCAGAACGAGTGGCTCAGCGGCGTCTCCCGGCGGGCCGCCCACGGCTCCGGCAGGCCGGTCGCGCCGGGAAAGAACTGGCGCTCGGCGTCCACCAGGGAGACGAGTGCGACAGGCACGTCCAGCAGGTCGCCGACCAGACGCGCGAACCTGTCGAACGCCTCGTCCGGTACGGCGTCGAGCCGGGTCTCGTCGAGTGAACGCAACCGGTCGGGGTCGGCGAGCGCCGGAATCGGCACGGACACCCGTCCCCGGCCGTCCTCGCTCATCGCCACCGCCCTCAGCAAGCGGAACACCCGACCGGCATCCCGTTCTCGGTTATACCCCGCCGGGCCGCCACTCCATTCCCGGCGCGGTGTTCGTCACGGGTCACGCCGCGCCGGCCGGTCCGGGGCCGATATCGTCGGCGGTCGTGAAGGTATGGATCCCGCACCCGGAGGGCCGCCGGCTGCTCGGCGAGCTGCCGCCCGGCGTCACCGTGGAGCTGCTGGACGATCCGCGGCGGCTTCCGTCGTCCCCGTCCGGGGTGCGGTTCTGGGTGCCACCGTTCCTGTCCGGCCCGGACGCCGGGGCGCTCCTCGCCGAGCTGCCCGACGTCGAGGTGGTGCAACTGCTCTCCGCCGGGGCGGACGCCTGGGTGGGGCGGATCCCCGACGGCGTGACGCTCTGCGACGCCCGGGGCGTGCACGACTCACCCACCGCCGAATGGGTGGTCGCCGCGATCCTCTCCTCGCTGCGCGGATTCGCGCCGCTGGCCCGTGCGCAGGCCCGGCGCGAGTGGGCGTACGACGAGGTGGCGCCCACCGACGAACTGGCCGGTAAGCGGGTGCTGATCGTCGGCGCCGGCTCGATCGGCACCGCGGTACGCGACCGGCTCGCCCCGTTCGAGGTGAGCTTCACGCTCGTGGCCCGTACGCCGCGACCCGACCAGGGCGTGCACGGGGTGGACGAGTTGCCCGCGCTGCTGCCCGAGGCAGACGTGGTGGTTCTCCTGGTGCCGCTGACCGAGCAGACCCGGGGCATGGTCGACGAGCGCTTCCTCGCCGCGATGCCTGACGGCGCGCTGCTCGTCAACGCCGCCCGCGGGCCGGTGGCGCGTACCTCGGCGCTTGTGGCCGAGCTGACCTCGGGCCGCCTGCGCGCGGCGATGGACGTCACCGACCCGGAGCCACTGCCCGCCGACCATCCCCTGTGGGAGCTGCCGAACGTGTTGCTCACCCCGCACGTCGCCGGCTCGGTACGCGGGCTGCTGCCCCGCGCGTACCGCCTGGTGGGCGAGCAGTTGCGCCGGTACGTGGCCGGGGAGGAGCTGACGAACCGGGTGGTCGACGGCTACTGATCGCGGGTGGCTTAATGATCGCTGCCGGTGTCCGGCAGCTCCTGCCCGGTGACGGCGATCAGCCGGGGCAGTTCGGTGGCGCGTACCGCCGGCAGCATCACCACTTCGCCGTCGTCGAGCCGGGCCACCGCCCGGCCGCGGGGGTCACCGGCGAGTTCGGCGACCTGGTTCCACGGCACCCGGCGCTGCCCGACGAGCGCCCGCAGCCGCAGCTCCCGGGCATCGGCGTCGGTGCCGGCCCGCCACGCCCAGACCGCGACGGCGAGCGGCACGAGCAGCACCCAGAGCAGCCACCAGCGGGCGGAGGCCAGCGGCAGCGCGCCGATGAAGGCGACGATCGCGGCGACCAGGATGGCCTGGTTGTGACGGAAACGGACGGTATCGGCGCGGCTCACCCCCCGATGATCCCACCCGGCCAGTCC
>NZ_LEKG01000221.1:0-10566 GCF_001029515.1 Micromonospora sp. RV43
CACCCGGCCCGCCGCTACGGGGAAGTGGCGGCATCCCCACCCACCAGACCCCACCACCTCGCCGAGCTGGCGGCCATGCTCACCGCACGAGGTCGCCACCTCGCCGAGCTGGCGGCCATGCTCACCGCACGAGGTCGCCGCTTCGGGGAGGTGGCGGCGAAACGGCACCCGGTCAGCCGGTTGCGGGAGGCGGGGCGCCCACCCGCCCGCCGAGCACGGCGGCCACGCGGTCACGCAGGGCGCGCAGTCGGTCCGGGTCGTCGCGCAGCACCACCCGCAGCGTCTCGTGCCCACCGGCGGCGACCGCGCCGAGCACGTCCAGCAGCGTGCCGAGCTGGGCGGGCGGCTCGTCGGCGAGCAGGTCCGCCGCGTCGGTCACGACCAGCGTCAGCGGACCGGAGTCGAGGCGGTCTGCGAGCGCGTCGGCGAGGGCGTCCCAGTTGCGGCCGTACCAGCCGGGCAGCGCCAGTGACCCGGCCAGCGTCTCGTGCAGCCCGGCGCGGGTGCGGCTGGCCGCGCCGGAGACCGGCACACCGTCCGGCTCGGGCGGCGCGCCGTCGTACACGAGCCAGGCCGGCGGCTGCGGGGACGCTGCGCCCATGATCCGTCCTTTCCCGACGGCGCCGACCGGGCGTAGCGGGCCCGGCCGGCGCCGAGGCTGCTCAGAGCCGGTAGAAGTTGGCGTAGTGGTCGGGCGAGAACCAGGTCACCCCGGTGCTCTTGTTGACCACGATCCGGTACGCGTCCCGGGAGGCGTTGCAGGCGCGCGGGTAGACGTCGTACTCGTAGTAGGTGGCGCCGGCGGGCAGCTGACCCTCGTAGTTGTAGAACCGGCCGCCGGCGAAGTTGCACCGGCCGCCGCTCCACGAGTACCAGCCGCGGCTGGTCGGGAAGCTCTTCGCGGACCAGCCGGACCGCGCGGTGCGCGCGTCGGCGCAGCGGGACTGCGTGCAGGAGCCGTAGACGGCGGCCGCGGCGGGTTCGGCGAGGCGGGTGGAGACAGTGGACGGTGCGACGAGCGCGGCGGCGGCCACGGCGGTGACCAGGGCGGACGCGGCGAGGACGCGGCGTACGCGGGTGACGGCGGCACGGAACGGGGTCAAGGGATCCTCCTTGAGCGAGCCGGCAGGGCATCGACCAACGTCGTTCGCTGGTCGCGCCGCTCAGTCTGTCGAGGATCCTGCCCGCGGTACAGCCCCGATCCGGCGACGGTGCCCCGAACCCCGGGTGAACACACGATGGCGGGTGCGGACGGACGACCCGAGCCGCCCGTCCGCACCCGCCGTGTGGGTCAGCGCGTGAACGCCTGGAACTCGGCGATCCGCACGTTCTGCGCCTGCGGGCTGGCGGTGGCGCAGTCGGTCGCCGCCCGCGGGTCGTCGTCCTGCTCACCGGCGTAGTCCGGCGCGCCCGTGCACTGGTTGGTCAGCACCTCGACGCGCAGGTGCGTGGCCTTGGTACGCGGAATGTCGAACGACCGCATGATCAGCTCGGGCGCCCGGGGACGCGGCGCCACAGCCGGGAACGCGTCCGGCCGGCTGGTGTAGACCGGGCGGAAGTCCGCCGCGTCCGCGCAGGTCACCGGCCCGGTCGCGGTGCACGCGAGGACCCGGAACTGCCGCACCGCGGAGTACCGGCTCTGGGTGCCGGCGTCCGCGTCACCGGCGACCGCCGGACGCAGCATGGCGCTGACCTGCACCCGGCGTACCTGCTGGACGTCGCCGGCCAGGTCGACTGTGACCTGCCGTCCGGCGACCGGCGCGCCCAGCGAGGCCCAGTTCGTGGCCTCGTCGTCGTCGGCGATCTGCGGCAGGTTGATCCCGTCGCCGGTGACCGCCGCACCCGCGGTGGCCGAGGCCAGGTTGGGTCGCAACGACACCGCCAGCGTCCGGTTCTGGCCCGCCTTGACCTTCACCGGGCCGATCCGGGTGTGGCCGTAGCCGGGCGCCCGCACCACGAACTCGTACGTGCCGGGCACCAGATCCACCCGGTCGGTGAGCGGGGTGGCCGCGTCGGTGTCCGCCACCGGCACCGCCCGGGCCTGGTAGCGCCCGACGAACAGCTGCGCGCCCGCCACCGGCCCGCGCTCGCCGACCGGGAGGAACCGCAGCGAGCCCTCCCGCGCGTACGGCGAGGTGAAGCCCGGCGTGGGGTTGGCGTCGGTGTGGCCGACGCTGGCCGCGGTCTCGCCGAGGCCGCGCCCGGCGAACGCGTTCCAGAGCAGGTCCTGGTTGGCGCCGCCGAAGCGGATCCGGTCGGCGGCGAGCATCGCGTCCCGGGCGTCGACCATGCTGACCTGGCTGACCGACATCAGCAGGAACGAGTCGAAGACCAGCTGGATCCAGCGCCGGTTACCCGGGCAGGCGGTCACGTCGCGGGCGCCGGTGGCGCACGCCTTCTGCACGGCCGGGGTGCCGCTGCCCCACCGGCGCATCATGGCCGCGCGGATGTCGGTGTTGGTGGCGCTCCACACCTCACCGGAGGCGTGCACCTGGAGGCCGACGAAGTCGTAGTCGACCGAGCTGTAGTTGAGCGGGCTGTCACTCATGTTGTAGTTGCGGATACCCGCGTTCGGGTCCTGGGTGGTGTACTCGCCGATGGTGAACCCGCGCCGGCCGGGCGCGGCGTACCCGTGCTCGAACAGGTACTCCATGGCGAGCTGGTCGGACCAGCTCTCGCTCATGCCCTGCGGCGAGCTGACCCCGGCGCTCGGGCCGGCGATCATGCGGTTGGTGACCGCGTGGCCGTACTCGTGGGCGATCACCGACATGTCGAAGTCGCCGTCGACGCACGGCGCGTAGAACGAGCCCGCCATGGGCTGCCACAGGTACATGTTGGTGGTCGGCGCGACGCCGTCCGGCGGGGTGATCTGGTTGGCGTTGTTGCGGGCCGCGAAGTTGGGCGGGCCGCCGCTGGCCCCGCCGGCCTGGGCGTTGCCCTGCTCGGGGTCGTTACCGAGCCCGCCGCGGCCGAGGTTGTCCTGCTGCATGTTCCAGGTCTCCTCGGTGAACCCGAGGTGATAGGTCCAGTCGTGCATCCGGTTGTGCATGGCGAACAGGTTCGCCCGCGCCGCGTCGATGTCGTTCGCCTGCGGCGACGTGAACACCTCCGGGTTGCAGCGCTGCTCCTGCCACTGGTTCGTCCACGGGTAGTCGTACCGGCGGTCCGGGCGGGGCGTCGCGGTCTCGGTGCCGACGCTGAACGGGTCGTTGCTGAACCAGTTCTGCACCGCGATCGCGTTGTTGCCCTTGGTCGTGGTGGTGGACTGGCCGGTGGCCGGGTCCACGTCCCACGCCGGGTGCCCGGGCACGCCCACCACCTCGGCGCAGCCGCGCGCCGGCACGGCGCACCACCGCTTGCGGGTGTCGACCGAGGACCTGTCGACCCGCGGCGAGTTCGGGAAGACCTCCCACGAGGGGTGGTCGGCGTCGTGGTCGATCAGATCCTCACGGACCAGCACGGCGCTGTCGCGGGCGTCCACGTAGGTGGCGTAGGCGGCCGGGTCCGCGCCGGTGGTGTCCGCCCCGAGGACCACCTCCCACGCCGCGCGCGGCCCCCGGTCCGCGGTGGGCACCGCGACCAACGAGGTACGCACGACCTGCGCGTCGGAGCGGCCGGCGTCGGCGACGGCGGCCTTGCGGGCCTGCTCGGCGCTGACCGTGGCCGGGGCCGGCGTACCGGCGTCGCGGGCGAGCGAGGAGCTGACGTGCCACACCGCTCCGTCGCGTACGCCGATCGACAGCATGCCGTCGACGGCGGCCGGCAGGTCACCGAAGCGCTGCCGGAACAGGACGGTCGCGCCCTGCCCCATCGGCGCCACTGTGAGCAGTTCCAGCGCGGCGGCGCCCTCGGCGGTCAGGCCCAGCACGTCCCGGTTGGCGGCCACGTACGCGCGCGCGGCGGCGGCCGGGTCGGCGGGCAGGCCGGTGGCGAGGGGCTTGCCGGTCGACGTGAGCGTGGCCGGCGTACCGAAGTCGGTCCAGCGCACGCGCGCGCCGAGCGCGGCGGCCCGGTCCCGCTGCCGGTCGCTGGCGGCGACGCGGCCCTTGCGGTTGTCCTTGGCCTTGGTGTCGTGCCGGTCGCCCGGCAGGTGGTCGGGTGGCGCCTGGGTACGGGTCTGTTCCCGGGGTG
Organism: Micromonospora sp. RV43; assembly: GCF_001029515.1. Taxonomy (NCBI): domain Bacteria; kingdom Bacillati; phylum Actinomycetota; class Actinomycetes; order Micromonosporales; family Micromonosporaceae; genus Micromonospora; species Micromonospora sp. RV43. The sequence continues at coordinate 4,132 of NZ_LEKG01000221.1, forward strand.
CCGCCTGGCCGCCGCCAGCGGCGGTCAGAACCAGCCCGGCTGCCAGCAGCAGCGCGGTGGTCCCCGTCAACGCACGGGATGGTGTGCGCACGGTCCCTCCTGTCATCGTCGAACGGCGATGTCCGTTCCGCCATCCGACCAGCACGATCGACGCGCCGACACCATCCGAACATCCATAAATGTTGTTGCGTCGATTTCTCGGCGGCCCTCACGGCGCCCCTGGCCGAGCAGCTTCGAGACTCGCGTCTCACCAGACGAGACACGAATAGATCTTGGTACGAAACGGCCCCCATGAGGGCCCTTTCGTACCAAGACCTCCACAGCGTCAGCAGCTGCTAGGCGGGAGGCGGCTCAGCAGTCAGGCCGCTTTGAACACTGACTCCAGGTGCCACTCCAGGAACTCGGCCTTGGGACGGTCTCCACGTCGCTCTGGGATCGCGACAACGGACCCGGCCTTCGCGTAGAACTGGTCGCCGTTGCCGAACTCGCTTCGCAGGCGCGGACTCACCATCAGGCGGTACCTCGGGTCCACGCCCAGGTAGCCCTGATCGAAGAGGATGTGGACATCGGACCTGAGCAGCATGCCGTTGTCGATCCGATGCTCGCCGCCCGCCGGCAGTGGCCGGATGTGCGCCGCCTGGAGCACCGGTTGCAACTTGTTGCCCGTGATCGCACAGCGGCGGCCGTACGCGCCGAGCACCACCGCCTTGAACGAATTCTGGCCGAGACGCTGGGGAACGAGCCGTGGATCTCCGTAGATCGGGCCGGGGCGATGCCACGGCTCACGAAGGTCCAAATCGACCTCTCCACCCAGAAGGCGGTGAAGGGCAAGACCGAAGTAGTCCGCAGCGGCTGGATCAGCGAGGTCGTACGTCTTGCCCTGTACGACGTTCGGCGCGAAGCCAGGGGGCGGATCGACCGACGAGCCGTCGGCGAAGAAGACGCTGTCACGAACGAAGATGCACCCGATCACCGGATCCTCCCCCGGCTCGATCGGCTGTTTCCGGTACCGCCCGACGCTACGCCTCATCTCGTCGAGGCTCGCGACGCCGTTGCCCTCGCCGAAGAGGTTCCACGCTTCCGAGATTTTCAACTGGGTGAAGCCGCTGAAGAAGCCACCGCCGACGACGCGATTGAACGGATAGTGGGCTTTGAAGAGAAACGGCTCACCAGGCGTGAGCGCACGAAATGCACCACCCGACGGACGCCAGAAGTTCACCTCGTTCAGATCAGGACGCGCCGCCAGGAACCGATACCACTTCTCGTCCGTGACTCCGACGAAGGCCTTCACACCGCCAGCCTGCACCAGAACGGATCTTGCCGCTACCCCGACCGGCGTCACGAACCCGACCAGTCAAAGTTCGCGCATCCACGTCGTCGGGTCCGTTACGAAGACGCAAACAGCGGGTCTCGGTCAGTCCTCCACCGCACCAGACGCGGATAGGTGGCGGGTGTCAGGTCACGTTCTCTCTCCTGATCAAGCGTCGCCACTCTTCTCCTTGAGTTCGTCGTCCTCCCCGCGCCGACGCAGTGCCCACCCGCCGACCCGGGCGGAAAGCTTGCCCGTCGCCCATTTAGCCCGGTCGAAAGTGTCGTTACCGAGGCGCCTGGCGGCATCAACGCCGTCTGCTCCGGTCTCAAGCGCCTTGTCTCTCGCCTCCTTGGCCGCATCCGCCCATCGTCTCGCCTCCGACGACTGCCGAGCGCTCTCGATACCGAGTCGCCCGTGGAAGTTGACGATGGCTGTCGAGACTTGGTTGCTCGACTTCACCACCGCCGGTGAGTCCATCGGGTTCAGCAAAACCTTGGCGTTCGCCCTGCCCGCGGCCGCTTCCATGCGGGCAAGGAGGCGCTCGGTGCACCGGGAGATGAGTTCGAGTCGGTTCTGCCGAGCATTCCTCAGCCCGACGCGATGCCCGTCCAACTCGTCCGGCGACGCGTCCAGCACCCGGTCGAGTTCGAGCACGGCGATCGCGTCCTGCAGTTGGAAGCAGCGGGCCAGGACGACAAGCCACTCCTGCGCCTTGGACTCCGCTTCCCTGGCTGCCCTGGCAAGCTCACCGATCGCGCTTTTACGCTCCAGCTTCTCCGCGAGCGCGTCGAGCTGACGCAACGCGTACGCCTGGGTCTCTGCGATCGTCGCCGGCGCGCCCTGCACCTTCGACCATGTGACTTCGTCGACTCGGCCGCGCTGCTCACGGATGGTCATGGACTCCTCGATGACGAAGCCCACGCCGATCATGCGGGCCAACACAGCGTCCTTCTGGGCACGGAGCACATCGTCGACCTTCTCGTCGATCGTGGCGAGATAGTCGGTGATCTCCTTCATGCTCTGTTGCATCGCAAGCTGCGCCATGAGCCCCGCCGCACCGGCCAGCAACGCCGGGTTGCCTGCGACCGCCCCGGGCCCCTTCGAGATCTGAAGCCATTTCTGGATCGAGCCTGGATCTCCCACCATCGCGTGGCTGACCCCTGGGGTCTTGGTCGGCATCAGACCGAATTTGTGGACGAGCTGCGCTGACTCCTGGGTCAGCTGCACCCAACGACCGGAGTTGGCGGCGATCTCGGACCCAGCCTGAGCTGTAGCCGCCCCGACCTTGAGAACAGACCCGAGCCGAGGCAGCCCGAGGTTCTTCGACGGCAAGCCCTCGGAGACCAGGAAGCGTTCGACAGCCGTCGGATCTCCGATGACCGCCAGCCCGTCGCCGTCGCTGATCAGCTGAATCTCGTTACCCATTGTCGGCTCCTGACGGGTGGGAGGATGGAGAGCGACGCTGTCTACTCTGTTCGCTGTGTGGGCTTGGGAGGGCGCCATCAGATCAGCGGCTCGCACCTCCTTGACCGACTCGAGGGGCGCCTCCGGTCGATCACGCGAAGACTCTAGCCGTCCCATCGACGGGACGGGTGTACCCGTAAGTACCGATCTCCGCGACAGGCCGCTACCGAAGGCTCCCGCTTTCAGGTTCCGGACGCCGGCTCATGCCGGCGCGTCGAGGAAGGCGGCCACGGCCCGACGGAAGTCGTGTGGATTCTCGACCCACGGCAGGTGGCCGGATCCGGGGAGGCTGACCCGCTCACAATTGGGCAGCGCCTTGTCCAGCGAGTCGACGCCCCAGCGGGGACGGATGTCATCGGGGCCGTCGATGATCAGCACGGGCAGGTCGAGCGTCCGGCACCGCGCCCCGATCCCGGAGGTACGGAGTTCCCGCTTGACCTCGGCGTTGACGGCCCGGTTGCAGTCGTGGTTGATGCCCAGCCACGGCGTGGCCATGTCCTCGGCGTGCGCCATGGCGGAGTCCGGATCGGCGAAGTCGGCCGACCACTGCAGAACCGCCCGTTCCCGTTCCTCCGCCGGGGTGTGGTCCCGCCCGCCAAGCGCCTCCCACCGGTCCAGGTGCGGCCCGAGCCGCCGCCGGAGATTCCGTTCGTAATGCGGATGCCAGCCGCGTTCAGCGTCGATGCCGGTGCCGGAGACGTAGATCAGGTGACTGACCCGCTCCGGGTGTTCGATCGCGTACCGCAGCGCCAGGTGCGCGCCCCACGAGTGGCCCAGCAGTGCCGTCCGCGGTCCGGCCAGGTGTTCGCGTACCGCGTCGAGGTCGGCGACGAAACGGCCGATCGTGTACGGGCCGCGCCGCTCGGAGCGCCCGCAACCACGCTGGTCCCACCGGATGACACGGGCGTGCCCGTCGAGCAGCCGGGCGACCGGGCCGAGGTAGTCCCAGATGCCCGGACCGCCGTGACAGAGCACCAGCGGCGCCCCGGCGCCGACCTGGTCGGCCCACAGGCGACAACCGTCTTCGGTACGCACGTCCGCAGTCATCGCCGACAGTATGGCGAGTCGGACGACGACCGATGGGCCTGCTGGACTGACGCCGGTTACGGCTCTCTCATCCAGGTCTTCGGATCGGTCACGAAGACACCCTTGCCCTGCTGCCGCCGGATCACCCGCAACGCTTCGAGACGCGCATACGCCATCTGCACGGTGCCGTGACTCACGCCGTAGCGATCGCGCAGCGCAGCGATCGAGGGCAGCTTGTCCCCCGGCTTCAGCTTCTTTCCTCTGACGTCGGCGATCACATCGTCGGCGATGCGCCAGTAATCCGGCACTTCTCGCATGGCACTCCTCGCGTGGCGACCCGATTCGATCACACCGCGACGCGCCTAACAAGCAGCGTTGACTCATCTGACATGTCTAGATAAGTTGATTCCGGGCCGCTCCTCGCGTGGCAACGAGTTCGGCCCATCCCCCGGTCGGGGCGGGTGCGCGTACCCGTCCCGACCCTCCGGACTGCTCCGCCTCCGTACCGCCGATCCGGGCTGCGGTGGGCGGAGCGGGCGGGTCGGCCGCGGCCGGCGTGCGGACGGCCCGCCCTTCCACCGCACCTGTCCCCTGCTCCTGGAAGGACCGAAGTGACGCTGCATCGATCCGGCCGCCTCTACCTGAGCGGCCTGCCGGCCCGGCTGACCCCGCACGAGGTGCGCACGCACGCCTTCGACGCCCGCAGGAGCGGCGTCGACCCTGATCAGGTACGCGAGTTCCAGGCCCGGGTCGCCGACGAACTGGCCGAACTGCACCGCCGGGTACGCCTGCTCGCGCAGGAGAACGACAGGCTGAAGCGCGCCCTGCGGGACTGGCAGGCCATGCACGCCCGGGAGTGCCGCCCACCGAACGACGGCCACTGGTAGCGGTGCGCCCGCAACCCGGCGACCTGCTACGGGTCGACGGCCGCGCGTCGGTGCAGTTCGGCGGCGGTCGGGCGCTCACGTTACGGGTCGTATCGGTCGGGCCCGAGGTGACGTACACCGGGTGGATCTGGCTGACCGGGTACGTGGTCAACAGTCGCGGCGCCGCCACTGCGAAGCGGGAGATCTTCGTGCAGCTCGCCGGGCTGCGCCGAGCCGGCGAACCGTTGCCGCCCGATCAGTCCTGGGTGCCGGCGAACAGCGTCCAGGCGTCGATCTCGGTCGGCGCCAGCGGCCGCGCCGGCAGATAGGACGCCAGATCGCGGAAGTCCGCCACGGCGTTGTGGACGCACACCGTGAGCGAGAAGTGCAGCAGTTCCCGCACCGCCTGCGCGTCGGGGGCCGTGACGTCGTCGAGCAGCGGGCTGCGGACATCCAGCGCGAACACCACGTGGCAGGCGCTCTGGTCGGCCTTCACGACGCAGTAGTAGCGCCCGGCCTCGGCCAGCCGGTTGCGGATGTTCGCCCAGGCCATCGCCCCGGAGATGTCCGGCACGTCGGCGCCGGCCACGCAGGCCATCCGGAACACCCAGCGGGCCGGGTCCTCCGGCGACACCGCGCCGTAGACCAGCACCAGGCCGCCGCGGTGGAACACGGCGAAGCCCTGCACGTCCGGGCTGAGGTGCAGGAAGTCCGGGGTCCAGACCCGGTCGTACTGCCGTTCGGCCAGGGACCGCAGGAAATTCACGGTCTGGCCGGCGGCCTGACGAGCGTCTACGCCCATGCGTTCTGGTCCTCCCCGAAGGATCGCGGAGCCTCACGCTACGAAGCGCTTCGATCACGGATCAAGGCGCGCCGATCGACTCTGGATGGTCGGTCCCGTGAACGGGACCGAAGCCGCATGAGTCCCACGGATAGGACTACGGGACGGCTCGTCCGATCGGTCAGCGCCCGCCCCTGGGCCGGGCGGAACCGCCGTGCGCGCGGCTGCGCGCGTACACCGGCCCGGGTTGTTAGCGTGGATCGCGGACCGCCACGGCGGTCCGGCCACCCCTCGCCCGACGGCCCGCGCGTCCCGGTGACGCCGCGGGACGCGGTGCTGCGATCCGGCATGGAGGGGGTGCGATGACCGCGGTGCCGGAAGGGCCCGAGCCGGGCGGCGGCCGGCCGAAGCCCGGCGCGCCGGTGGACAGCAGGCGGCGGCGGTGGGCCGGACGGGCGCGGGCGCTGGGCGAGGCGGCGCGCGTGCGGACCCGGCGCTTCTGGGACGGCGCGCAGCCGACGCTGCGGCAGCTCTGGTGGACCGAGGAGCCGGTGACGCCGGTGACCACAGTCGACCGGCGCGTCCCGGAGCCGCTCGCGGTGCCGGCGCAGGGCCAGGTGTACGTGTTCCTGGTCCGCGCCACCTACACCTGGTCGTCGGAGACGGCCCGGCCGGAGCTGTTCGGCTGGTACGTCGACTACTTCCAGCAGCAGGCCACGCAGCGCCTGCACCGGCTCGCGGTCCGGCACGCGGTGGAGGTGCCGCCGCACCGCCCGCGCGACCTGCACGCCGCGTTGACCGCGGCGCTCGCCGACGACGACCCGCTGCCCTGGACGTACGCGCGCGGCGAGGTGACGTTCGCCTGCGAGCCGGACGTCACGGTGCACCTGGACGAGCGGGTGCGCAAGCTGCTCCAGCCGTACTGGGAGCAGCGCATCGCGCTGGAGTGCGAGCGCGACCTGGCCCGCCGCCGCGCCGAGTACGCG
>NZ_LEKG01000222.1:0-10558 GCF_001029515.1 Micromonospora sp. RV43
TCGGCGTTGCGGTTGAGGGAGAACGACCAGCCCTCGAAGCTGCCGGCCCGGCGAGCCCACCCGGCCGGCCGGCACCTCCGGCCCGCCGGCCTCCGTCAGCCCGCCGGCCTCCGCCGGCGCGTCACCGACGGCCGGTACGCCGACCCTGGCGGCGACGCCGGGTGCCGCCACCGGAACGGCACCGCAGGGCTCCTCCGACGAGCCGGTGGTGACAGATGTCGCGGCGTCCCGTGACGACGACGGCCTGCCACCGGGCACGATCGCCGGGGTGCTGCTGCTCGCCGTGCTCGCCACCGGCGCGCTGGTCGCGGCCCGACGACGCCGTGCCGCCGGCCCGGGTGACTGACGCCACGGGCACCTGGTCGCGGACGGCTGACGCCGGCCGGCTGCCGGGCCGGTGGCCGGTGTGGTGGCTACCCCGAGGGCTGCACCCGGGCGCATGGTGGCTGTGGGCGCTCGGCCTGGCCACCGCGGCCAGCCACACCACGAATCCGCTGCCGCTGGCCCTGCTCGTCGCCGTCGCCGGTCTGGTGGTGGTGCGCCGCCGGGGCGACGCGCCGTGGGCGTTGGCGTTCCGCATGTACGTCTGGCTCGGCGCGGTGATCGTCACGATGCGCGTCGTGTTCCGGATCGTGTTCGGCGGCGGCCAGGGCGAGCACATCCTGGTCCGGCTGCCGGAGATCCCGCTGCCCGAGTGGGCGGCGGGCATCCGTCTGTTCGGACCGGTCGCCGTCGAGCAGATCCTCGGTGGCTTCTACGACGGGCTGCGGCTGGCGACGATGCTGGTCTGCCTCGGGGCGGCGAACGCCCTGGCCAACCCGAAACGGCTGCTCAAGGCCGTACCCGGAGCGCTGTACGCGGTCGGCACGGCGATCGTGGTCGCGTTGTCGGTCGCCCCGCAGCTGGTGGAGAGCGTGCTACGGGTCCGCCGGGCCCGTCGGCTGCGCGGCGCGTCCGGCCGGGGGATGCGGGCGCTGCGCGGTGTCGCCCTGCCGGTGCTGGCCGACGCGTTGGACCGGTCCCTGGCCCTCGCGGCGGCGATGGACTCCCGTGGTTACGGCCGCACCGCGGCGGTGCCCGCCGGGCAGCGAACCGTCACCGGCGCGCTCGTGCTCGGCGGGCTGGTCGGCGTGTGTGCCGGCACCTACGGGCTGCTCGACGCCGCCGCACCCGGCTACCTGGGGCTGCCGATGCTCCTGGCCGGACTGACCGCCGCCGTGACCGGCATGCTGCTCGCCGGCCGCCGGGTCCGCCGCAGCCGGTACCGACCGGACCGCTGGCGCCCGGCCGAGCTGCTCGTGGCCGGCTGCGGGGTGGCCGCCGCGGCACTGACCATGCTCGCCGGCTCGGTGGACCCGGAACTGCTCTACCCGCCGGTCAGCCCGCTCACCTGGCCCCAGCTGACCCCGCTGATGCTTCTCGCCGTGGGCGTCGCTGCGGCACCCGCCTGGCTGGCCCCGCCACCACCGCCGACGGCACGTGCCGGACGCCCGCCGGCGGTGGACCGGCCGTTCCCCGTCACGGACGTGCCGGCAGACGGAGGACGCGCCGCGACCGCGACGACACCGGGAGACCGTCCATGATCTTTTTCGACCGGGTCACCGTCCACTACGCCGAGGGCGGCCCGCCGCCGTTGCGGGACGTGACGCTCCGCATCGAGGAGGGCGAACTCTGCCTGGTCGCGGGCCGTACCGGCGCCGGAAAGTCGACGCTGCTGCGGGCGATCAACGGCCTCGTCCCGCACTTCACCGGCGGCACCCTGCACGGCGCCGTCACCGTCGACGGCAGGGACACCCGCACGCACCCGCCGCGCGATCTCGCCGACGTCGTCGGCGTGGTCGGCCAGGACCCGCTGGCCGGGTTCGTCACCGACACCGTCGAGGAGGAACTGGCGTACGGGATGGAGCAGTTCGCCCTGTCACCCGCGGTGATGCGCAAGCGGGTGGAGGAGACCCTGGACCTGCTCGGCATCGCCGACCTGCGTGACCGGCCTCTGCGGACGCTGTCCGGCGGGCAGCAACAGCGGGTCGCCATCGGCGCGGTGCTCACCGCGCACCCCCGGGTGCTGGTGCTCGACGAACCCACGTCCGCGCTGGACCCCACCGCCGCGGAGGACGTGCTCGCCACCGTCACCCGGCTGGTGCACGACCTCGGAGTGACAGTGGTCCTGGCCGAGCACCGGCTGGAGCGTGTCCTGCAGTACGCCGACCGGCTGCTGTACCTGCCCGGCGACGGCCACGTCCACGACGGGACACCGGCGGCCGGGCTGGCCCGCATCGACATCGCGCCACCCCTGATCGAGCTGGGTCGCCTCGCCGGCTGGACACCGCTGCCGCTGTCGGTCCGTGACGCCCGCCGACGGGCGTCCGACCTGCGGCACCGGCTCGCCGGCGTGGCGCCGCCGCCGGTCCCGGCGGGCGCGGACACCGGTCCCGCGCTGACCGCGCGGAAGATCGTCGTACGGTATCCGGGGACCGTCGCGGTGGCCGGTGTCGACCTCGATCTGCGCGCCGGACGGGTCGTCGCGTTGATGGGCCGCAACGGATCCGGCAAGTCCAGCCTGCTCTGGGCGGTGCAGGGCAGCGGCCCCCGCCACGGCGGCACCGTGGCCGTGACCGGGCCGCAGGGCACCGTCGACCCGAAGGCCCTGCCGGCCGGTCAGGCCCGCCGGCACGTCGGCCTCGTCCCGCAGAACTCCGGCGACCTGCTCTACCTGGAGACCGTCGACGCGGAGTGCGCCCAGGCCGACCGGGAGACCGGCGTGCCGGCCGGCACCTGCCGGGCGCTGGTGGACCAGCTCGTCCCCGGACTGCCCGGTGACCGGCACCCCCGGGACCTGTCCGAGGGACAGCGGCTCGCCCTCGCGCTCGCCGTGCAGCTCACCGCCGCTCCGCCGGTGGTCCTGCTCGACGAGCCGACCCGCGGCCTGGACTACCACGCCAAGCGGCAGTTCACCGCCGTCGTCCGGATGCTGGCCGGCGACGGCCGGGCCGTGGTGGTCGCCACCCACGACGTCGAACTCGTCGCGACCCTCGCCGATCGGGTGATCGTGATGGCCGAGGGGGAGATCGTCTCCGACGGCACCACCGCAGAGGTCATGCTGGCCTCGCCGGCGTTCGCGCCGCAGGTGGCCAAGGTTCTCGCCCCCGCACCCTGGCTGACAGTGGAACAGGTCGCCGCCGCGATCAACGCGACCGGGGCACCGGCATGAGTGTCCTGCGGGTCGCCCCGCGTACCGCAGTGGTGCTGACCCTCGCCTCGGCCGCCGCGCTGGCCACCTTCACCTGGCCCTTCTTCGTCCCCGCACACCCGGAGACCACCGCCCGCACCGGCGAGGCGCCGCTGGTCTTCATCGTCATGCTGCCGGTACTCGTGGCGCTCGTCCTCGCCGAACTCACCTCCGGCGGTATCGACAGCAAAGCCCTGGCGATGCTCGGCGTACTCGCCGCCGTCAACGCCGCCCTGCGCCCCCTGGGGGCGGGGACCGCGGGCATCGAGACGGTGTTCTTCCTGCTCGTCCTGGCCGGCCGGGTCTTCGGACCCGGGTTCGGGTTCCTGCTCGGCGCCACGTCGCTGTTCGCCTCCGCCCTGCTCACCGCCGGCGTCGGGCCGTGGCTGCCGTTCCAGATGCTCTGCGCCTCCTGGATCGGCCTCGGCGCCGGCCTGCTCCCGGCCCGGCTGCGCGGCCGCGCCGAGGTCGCCGTCCTGGCCGGGTACGGGGTTCTCGCCGCCTACGGCTACGGCCTGCTGATGAACCTGTGGTTCTGGCCGTTCAGCGTCGGCGCGGACACCCAGCTGTCCTACGTCGCCGGCGCCCCCGTACTGGAGAACCTGCACCGTCTCGCCCTGTTCACCGCCGTCACCTCCACCTTCGGCTGGGACACCGGCCGCGCGATCACCACCGCCGTGGCGATCGTCCTCGCCGGTCCGGCCGTCCTCGCCGCGCTGCGCCGCGCCGTCCGGCGGGCCGCGTTCGGCGCGCCGGTCACCTTCGCCACAGCGTGCGACCCGCCCACGCCCCGGGCGGACGGCGACGACGTGACCACGCCCGGCGTCCCGCTGTCGTCCTCGCGTCAGGACGGAGACGTCGTGACCGGGCACGCGCTCGGATCAGCGGCGGATCAGGCCGAGTTCGGTGGCGGAGGCGACGGCCGCGGTGCGTGAGTCGACGCCGAGTTTGGCGTAGATGCGGGCCAGGTGGGACTTGACGGTGCCTTCGGTCAGGTGCAGGCGGGTGCCGATGCTGTGGTTGGACAAGCCGTCGGCGACCAGGGCGAGAACCTCGGTCTCGCGTCGGGTCAGGGCGGTGCCCGGCGTGCGCAGCCGGTTCATCAGCCGGTTCGCGACGGTGGGCGCCAGCGTGGTGCGCCCGGCGGCGGCGGTGCGGACGGCGGCAGCCAGGTCTTCGGGTGGGGCGTCCTTGAGGAGGTAGCCGGTGGCACCGGCCTCGATGGCGGGCAGTGTGTCGGCGTCGGAGTCGTAGGTGGTGACGATCAGCACGCGCGGCGCTCCCGGGCGGGCGGTGATCCGGGCGGTGGCTTCGGCGCCGCCCATGCCCTTCCCGAACTGCAGGTCCATCAGCACGACGTCGATGTCGCCTTCGCCTGCACGGGTGACGGCCTCCTCGGCGGTGGCGGCTTCGGCCACGACGACGAGGCCGGGTTCGGTTTCCAGCACGGCGCGCAGTCCGGCCCGTACGACCGGGTGGTCGTCGGCCAGGAGGAGGCGGACGGGGACGTCGTCGGTCACGGGCGGCCCTCGGGCTCGGTCCTGCTGGGCGGGGTGAGGGGAAGCTCGGCGGTCAGGGCGGTGCCGTGGCCGGGCGCGGACTCGACGGCCAGGGTGCCGCCGAGGGCGTTCATGCGGGCGCGCATGGCCGTCAGGCCGAAGCCGCCGCTGTCGACGTCGGGGGCGGGCAGACGGTCGGGGTCGAAGCCTTGCCCGTTGTCGACGACGTGAAGGGCGATGCGGTCGCCGAGACAGCTGAGGGTGACCTCGGCCGTGGTGGCCCGGGCGTGGCGGACCGTGTTCGCGAGGGCGGACTGGGCGATACGCAGGAGCGCCACCTCGTGGGCGGTCGACAGCGATACGGGGGCGCCGACGAGGTGGAAGCGGGCGGCGGTGCGGTGGCGGGCACTGGTGGTGGTGCACAGGCGTTCCAGGGCGCCGGCCAGGGTGGTGCCTTCCAGGGTGGGCGGGGTGAGTGCGGCGACGAAGCGGCGGGCCTCGGCGAGGTTGTCCACGGCGACCTGGCGGGCCGCGTCGACGTGGCCGGAGGCGGCACCGGGCCGGCCGGGCAGGGCGCGCTCGGCGGCGCGCAGCAGCAGTTGGATGCTGGACAGGCCCTGGGCGAGGGTGTCGTGGATCTCGCGGGCCAGACGCTCGCGTTCGGCTAGTACGCCGGCCGTGTGCTCGGCCCGGGCCAGGTCGGCCCGCGTGGCGGTGAGTTCCTCGATCAGCTGCCTGCGCTGTTCGCTCTCCCGATACAGGGCCTGGTATCCCCACACCACCCCGACGGCGACGGCGGCGCCGAGCGCGGGACCGATCACCGTGGCCGCGGTGAAGGAGCCGGTGTGAGCACCGAACCCGGCGACGGCCGCCGCGGCGGTGGCGATCACGGCAGCCAGGCCGGCGCGGCGCGGCAGCAGGTGGAGCTGGAGGAAGTACAGCGGGAACGCCACCCAGATCGCATCGGGGGACAGGCTCAGCAACACCAGCCACGCGGCGCCCACGGCGGCCAGCCACCAGGCGGCGGCCCACCGCGAGCGGCGGATGCGGGGGAGGAGCGGCCCGATGGCGTACGCCAGGCCGCACGCCACCGACGCAGCGACGATCGATCCGGCGCGGGGCCGGTCGTCGGCCACCGCCCGGCCGGCGGCCAGGACGAGCAGGCCGATGATCAGCAGGTGCAGGCACCAGGCCAGGGCTCGGGTGGTCGGGGTCAGGGCAGGGGCAGCGGTGCTCACAGTGCGTCCCACGTTACCGAGACCGGCGCCCCGGGGGCCTCTATCGAAAGTTAGAACCCGTGCGCCGTCCTTCGGCCCGCGAAGTGCCCGCCTACGCCAGACGCGGACACGGGCGCCGGCCGCGATGGTGGAGTCGTACCGCTTCCACCGTCGAAAGGACAGGCCGAGGCCGTGTTTGTCGCCTGGAGAGATCTGAAGTTCGCCAAGGGACGCTTCGCCCTGATGGGGACCGTCATCGTGCTGATCACCCTGCTGGTCGGGCTGCTGTCCGGGTTGACGGCCGGACTCGGCCGGCAGAACGTCTCCGCCATCACCGGCCTGCCCGCCGACAGGATCGCCTTCCAGGCCCCCGGCGAGGGCCAGGGCGTGTCGTACTCCAACTCCACAGTCACCGAGAAGCAGTGGCAGCAGTGGGCCGAGGCGCCCGGAGTGACAGGCGCCGAACCGCTGGGCATCGCCACGACGAGGGCCACCGCCGGAAACAGGAGCGCCGGGGTCTCCGCCTTCGGCGTCCGGCCCGGCTCCCACCTGGCCCCCGGCAGCGGCCGGATCGACGGCCGCTCGGCAGTGCTGTCCACCAGGGCCGCCGACGACCTCGGTGTGAAGGCCGGTGACTCCGTCACCCTCGCCGGGCAGCGACTGACAGTGGCGGCCGTACGCGGCGACGCCTCCTTCAGTCACACCCCTGTGGTGTGGATCAGCTTGGACGTGTGGCAGAAGATCGCGCCTCCCACCGGCACCGGCGGCGGCAGCCCGGCGGCCACCGTCGTCGCCCTGACCACCACCTCGGGGGCCGATCTGGTGGCCACCGACCGGCAGGCGGGCACCAAGACGGTCTCCGTCGACGACTCGCTGTCCGCGATCGGCTCCTACACCTCCGAGAACGGCTCCCTCCAGCTGATGCGGGGCTTCCTGTTCGCCATCTCCGCCCTCGTCATCGGAGCGTTCTTCACCGTCTGGACGATCCAGCGCAGCGGCGACGTCGCAGTGCTCAAGGCACTCGGCGCCTCGACCGCCACCCTTCTCAAGGACGCCATCGGGCAGGCCGTCGTCCTGCTCGCCGGCGGCACCCTGCTCGGCACCGGCATCGCCGCCGCGCTCGGCGCCCTCGTCGCCGGGTCAGCTGTGCCGTTCGTCCTCACCCCGGTGACCGTCCTCCTTCCCGCGGCCGTGATGGTCGTCCTCGGCGCCCTCGGAGCCGCCCTGGCCATCCGCCGCATCACCTCCGTCGACCCGCTGACCGCCCTGGGGAGCGCCCGATGAGCCTGAACCTGACCGACATCACCCTCACCTACCCCGACGGCGAGGGCCGCCTGACCGCCCTCGACCGCGTCACCCTGGACGTGCCCAAGGGGAGCCTGACCGCGGTGATCGGCCCGTCCGGCTCCGGCAAGTCCAGCCTCCTCGCGGTCGCCGCGACCCTCATCACCCCCGACACCGGCACCGTCACCGTCGACGGCACCCCGACTACCGGTCTCGTTCGGGCCGAACTCGCCGACCTGCGCCGCCGCAAGATCGGCATCGTCTTCCAGCAGCCCAACCTGCTGCCCTCCCTCACCGCCGCCGAGCAGCTCCAGGTCATGGCCCAGATCGACGGCCGCCCACCGGCCGATGCCCGTACCCGCGCCGTGGAGCTGCTCGACGCGGTCGGCCTCGCCGGCCAGGCCGACCGCCGGCCGCACCAGCTCTCCGGCGGCCAGCGCCAGCGCGTCAACATCGCCCGCGCCCTGATGAACAACCCCACGGTCCTGCTCGTCGACGAACCCACCAGCGCCCTCGACCACGAACGCGGCGCCGCCGTCATCGACCTGATCACCCGCCTCACCCACCAGCAGACCACCGCCACCGTCCTGGTCACCCACGACCGCACCCACCTCACCGCCGTCGACCAGATCGCCGAGGTCCACGACGGCCGCCTCCACCTTCCGGCACCAGCCCGCTGAAGCGGGTGTTCCGGGGGCGGGTCGGCGCAGCGGCCTGCGGGCTGCCGTCGACGTCGTGATCCAATGAAGCGCATGGTCGTCCAGCGGATCACCGCCGGCCTGCTGTTGCTGATCGGGTTTCTGGCGATGGCGGCCTCCCACACCTTCCCGTTCCTCGACGATCTCTCCGAACCGGCCGAGTCGGCGGTCGCCATCGGGGGCGCGGCGTGCCTGCTGGCGGGGGTGTGGCTGTGGTTGCGCAAGCTGGCGGACCGGTCGTCCGCGCCCTCGGCCGGCGACGGTGAGAGCCCGTGACGGCGCGCGGATCGGAGGCCGGGAAAGGGCCGGCGTTGGCGGTGACACGTCCGCCCGCCGCTCACTCCGGCGGGCGCCGCCCGTCGTCGTGCTCGACGGGCGGTCCCGGCTGAGGCGTCGGATACTGAGCCGATGACCAACCCCGACCTCGATCCCGAGGTGTACCCGCCGATCGACCCGCGTGAGGACGTGCCGGACGATCCCGGCGAACTCCTCCCGGACACGCCCGGCGAACTGCCCGAGGCGCCGGTCGAGCCGATGCCCGACGACGGGGAGCCCGGGGGCGTTCCCGAACCGGCCTGACCGGCCGGCACCGGGGCACCCAACAGATCGACGATGATGGATAATCCTGTGGTGACCGGCGCGCCGACCGCAGGGGAGACAGGATGAGGATCGTCGACGCCCGGGTGATCGTGACCTGCCCCGGCCGGAACTTCGTGACCCTGAAGGTCGTCACCGACGCCGGCGTCACCGGCGTCGGTGACGCCACCCTCAACGGCCGGGAACTGGCAGTCGCGTCCTACCTGCGTGACCACGTCGTGCCGCTGCTGATCGGGCGCGACCCGGCCCGGATCGAGGACACCTGGCAGTACCTCTACCAGGGGTCGTACTGGCGGCGCGGGCCGGTCACGATGAGCGCCGTCGCCGCCGTGGACACCGCGCTGTGGGACATCAAGGGCAAGGTCGCCGGGCTGCCGGTCTACCAGTTGCTCGGCGGCCGGTCCCGCGAGGGCGTGACCGTGTACGGGCACGCCAACGGCGAGACCGTCGACGAGGTGCTGACCGAGGTCGCCCGCTTCGTCGACCTCGGCTACCGCGCGGTCCGGGTGCAGTGCGGTGTGCCCGGCCTGCCCCGGACGTACGGGGTCAGCGCCGACAAGATGTTCTACGAGCCCGCCGACGCCGCGCTGCCGACCGAGGCGACCTGGTCGACCGAGGCCTACCTGGCCCACGTGCCGGGCGTGTTCGCCCGGGTCCGCAAGGAGTTCGGGCCCACCCTCCGGCTGCTGCACGACGTGCACCACCGGCTCACCCCGATCGAGGCGGCGCGGCTCGGCAGGAGCCTGGAGCCGTACGCGCTGACCTGGATGGAGGATCCCGTACCGGCGGACCTGCAGGAGGGTTTCCGGCTCATCCGGCAGCACACCACCACGCCGATCGCGGTCGGCGAGGTCTTCAGCAGCATCTGGGACGCCGCCCAGCTCATCCGGGAACAGCTCATCGACTACGTCCGCACCACAGTGGTCCACGCCGGCGGGATCACCCACCTGCGACGCATCTTCGACCTCGCCGCGCTGCACCACGTCCGCAGCGGCTCGCACGGAGCCACCGACCTGTCCCCGGTCTGCATGGCCGCCGCGCTGCACCTGGACCTCGCCATCCCCAACTTCGGCCTGCAGGAGTACATGCGGCACACCGAGGCGACCGACGAGGTGTTCCCGCACGGCTACCACTACGAGGGCGGCTACCTGCATCCGGCCGAGACTCCGGGGCTCGGTGTGGACATCGACGAGCAGGCCGCGGCCCGCTACCCGTACGCGCCGGCCTACCTGCCTGTGAACCGGCTGACGGACGGCACCGTGCACCCCTGGTGAGCGCGCCGGTTCAGTGGATGCGGCGACCGTGCGCGTCCGGCACCCCGGACTTGCGGAAGAAGTAGGTGTTGATCTGGTCCCGCCACTCGACGGCGCTGCGGAACTGCTCCTCCAGGCGCTCGGCCACCCGGTCGTGGACGGCCGGGTCGACCGCCCCGGCGACGAGCCGCCACCGCTCCCGCATCGCCGTGACCTCCTCGACCCCGGCGAAGTGCGTGTCGTAGATGTGCTGGATCACGGTACGGCCGCTGTGCAGCACGTGCCGGTACGGGACGTGATGGAAGAACAGCAGCAGTTCGTCGGGGCAGCGCTCGCGTGACTCGTACACCTCCGACCACGGCGGCGGGTACTGGCCGGTGAAGCCGGTCCCGGTCGCCCGGGTCCGGTCCACCCCGACGCCGTCGCGGTCGGCGAAGTGGTACGTGCCCCACGGGGTGTACTCGTAGCCGTCCACGTCCGGGCCGTAGTGGTGACCGGGCCGCACCATGAAACCGACGCCGAGCGGGGCGGTGTAGCGCTCGTAGGTGCGCCAGGAATCGTCCATGATCGCGTGCATCGTCCGCCGTACCGCTTCCGGATCGCCTGTGGTGACCGGCAGCCAGGTCAGGTCGATCCACTCGTCGAGGATCGCGGCGGGATCCAGCAGCGGATCCCAGGCGAGCCGGCCGAAGGCGTACAGGTTCGCCTGGGCCAGCGGGTGCCCGGTCCAGAACGGGTCGTCGCCCACGTTGGCCACTGCCACCAGGCCGCCCCCGGTGCC
>NZ_LEKG01000223.1:0-10542 GCF_001029515.1 Micromonospora sp. RV43
GGGTGGCGGCGATGGCCAGGTCGACCAGGGCCTGGCGGGCCTCGGTGTCCAGGTCGACAGCGGTGAGCGCGGCCAGGGCGCTCTCGGTGAGCGCGGTGATGTGCCGCTCGGCCCGATCCAGCGCGCCGCTCGTCGTGATCAGCTCACGCAGCCGGTCCACCCCGGCCGCGTCCAGGTCCGGTACGCCGAGACCGGCCAGCAGTGCCTCCCGGCCGGCCGGGTCGAGCGCCTCCAGTGCGGCCGCCACCAGGTACGTCCGCTTGCCCTCGCGCAGGTCGTCGCCGGCCGGCTTGCCGGTGCGCTCCGGGTCGCCGAACACCCCCAGCACGTCGTCGCGGAGCTGGAACGCCTCACCCAGCGGCAGCCCGTACGCCGAGTACGCGGCGTGCACCTCGGGCGGCGCGCCGGCCAGCGCGGCACCGAGCAGCAGCGGACGCTCGACCGTGTACTTCGCCGACTTGTACCGGGCCACCTTGGCGGCCCGGTCCAGCGAGGTGTCCCCGGTGGCCTGGGTCAGCACGTCCAGGTACTGCCCGACGGTCACCTCGGTACGCATCTCGTCGAAGACCGGCCGGGCCCGGGCCACGGTGGCCGGCGGCAGGCCGGAGGAGTGCAGCAGCTCGTCGGACCAGACCAGGCACAGGTCGCCCAGCAGGATCGCCGCAGCGTCGCCGAAGGAGTCCGCGTCGCCGCCCCAGCCGGCCGTGCGGTGCCGGGCGGCGAACCGCCTGTGCATCGCCGGCTCGCCGCGCCGGGTGTCCGACCGGTCCATCAGGTCGTCGTGGATCAGCGCGCTGGCCTGCACGAACTCCAGTGCGGCAAGGGTGGCGACGACCTGGTCGGAGTCGACCCCGCCGGCGCCCCGGTAACCCCAGTAGCCGAACGCCGGACGCAGCCGCTTGCCGCCGCCCAGCACGAACGCCTCGATCGCCTCGGCGACGGGCAGCAGGCCGTCGTCGACGGCGGTCAGCCAGCCGCGCTGGCCGGCGAGGAACTCGGTGAGCGCCTTGTCGATCCGCTGGCGCAGGCCGGCACGGTCGACGGGGGATACGGGAGCAGCGTGGGTCACGCCACGACGCTAGCGGTTCGCACCCGTTCCCGCCGCGCCCCCGCCCCGGCGTGCCTCGTGGCTCACCGGCGCGGACTGTCGCGCAGGTGGCGCGGCACGCCGGACGGCAGGTAGGGGCGGGCCGCGGTGACCAGTCGCGCGTACCCCCGGGTGGCCGGACCGGGCGGCGCGTGCGCCAGGCCGCGACGGAACGCGGTGAGCTGGCCGACGGCCCGCGGGGATCCGGACCGGACCGCGTCGAGCAGCGCCTCGCCGGCCACCGCGCACGCCTCGGGCACCGCGCCCAGGCCCAGGTGCCCGCGGGCCAGCCAGCCGCCGTACACGGCCGACCGGCGCGGGCGGCCCCGCGCGCCCACCACCGGCGTCAGCAGCGGCACTGCGGCGGCGTGACGGCCCAGCGCGACGAGCGTGCGCCCGGTCATCGCCGCCAGTTCGGCCGCGTCGAGCCAGTAGAGCC
Source organism: Micromonospora sp. RV43 (assembly GCF_001029515.1). Lineage (NCBI taxonomy): Bacteria > Bacillati > Actinomycetota > Actinomycetes > Micromonosporales > Micromonosporaceae > Micromonospora > Micromonospora sp. RV43. The sequence goes on from NZ_LEKG01000223.1 coordinate 1,527, forward strand.
AGGGCGGCTCCCGGCCGGGCTCCGGCGTGCCGGCCCGATCGGCACCGGCCAGCGCCTGCCCGGCCGCGCGGGGACGCCCGGCGAGCGCGGCGGCGAGCGCCACCCGGTGCAGCAGCAGCGCCCGCAGGCCGGGCGAGGCGGTGGCACGGCCGGCGGCGTACCCGATCCGGGCCAGGACCAGCGCGCCGGCCGGGTCACCGGCGTCGGCCAGCAGGTGACTGGCCGACGCGAGCACGTGCCCGGCCAGCGGCGCCTGCCCGGCGGCCACCGCCGCCCGCAGCGCCAGCCGGTACGCGACCAGGCCCCCGCCGAGGTCGCCCGCGTCGGCGGCCAGCCACCCGGCGAGCTGCGCCGACTCGGCGAGAGCGGGCAGCATCGCGCGACGGCCGGCGGGCCCGGCGCGCCGGTAGCCGCGGACCGCCTGCCGCAGCCGGCGGGCGCCGTGCCCGGCGAGGTCGCCGCCGCCGAGCATGTCGTCCCAGCGCCGCAGCGTGGCGAGCGTCACCCCGTCCGCCGGGTGACCACGACCGGAACCGGCGGGCTCGTCGTCCGGCCCGCGCAGGACGTGGACGCCGAGCGGCCCGGACTCGTCCGCGACGGACATGCGCGGGACGGGACGGCCGGTCCGGTGCTCGTCGTCCCGTCCGGGACGGCCGGGCAGCGGCGTTGGCGCGGCGGCGAACGGACCGGCCGGCGTGCGGCCGCCCGGGTCGGCCGCCCAGCGGTACGCGAGCGTGAGCAGGGCCAGCCGGGCCCTGGACCCGGCCGGGTCGACCACCGCAGGCGCCACGCCCAGCCGGCGGCTGCGCGCGGCGGCCCCGGCCAGCACCTCGCCCGGCACCCCCAGGACCGTCGCCAGCCAGGCGGACCAGAAGTCGCCGGGAAGCCGCAGCTGGCGCTCCCAGCGGGACACCTCGTTGCGGGTCAGCGTGGGCACGCCGGAGGCGGCGCACAGCTCGGCGGCCAGCCGCTGCTGGCTCCAGCCACGGGCGGCCCGCAACTCGGCCAGCAGCGGCCCGAGCAGGCGCGGGCCCGGCGGCGGGGACGGGATCATCGGAACCTCCGGGGCGACGGCGCGGATGGCGACGCGGACGCCCGGCCAGTGGTGGCGCCGGCGCGTCGCCGTCGTGGCGACCCCCGCGCGGGCCCCCGGAACGGCCGTCGGCCGCCCCACCGCGCTGCCGCATTTCTACCCCCGGGGTACGACGTCGCGCCGGGACAGGTGTTCGCGGGCTGGGAAGATTCCCGATGCGGCGTGCCGTCCCGGTTACAGTCGGTCCGTGGCGCTCGGTCTTCCCTCGGTCCTTCCCAATCCCCAGCCGGCCATCGGGGAGCTGATCCGTGACGGCCGCCCCACGTTCTCCTTCGAGTTCTTCCCGCCGAAGACCCCGGCCGGGGAGAAACTGCTCTGGCAGGCCATCCGCGAGCTGGAGTCGCTGCGGCCCTCGTTCGTGTCGATCACCTACGGCGCGGGCGGCTCGACCCGCGACACCACTGTCGCGGTGACCGAGCGGATCGCCACCGAGACGACGCTGCTGCCGATGGCGCACCTGACCGCGGTGAACCACTCGGTGGCCGAGCTGCGGCACGTGATCGGCCGGCTGGCCTCGGTCGGGGTGCGCAACGTGCTGGCCGTGCGGGGTGACCCGCCGGGCGACCCGGGCGGCGAGTGGATCGCCCACCCCGAGGGCGTCCGGTACGCCGAGGGCCTGGTCCGGCTGGTCCGCGACAGCGGCGACTTCAGCGTCGGCGTGGCCGCGTTCCCGTACAAGCACCCGCGCTCGCCGGACGTGGACAGCGACACCGCGCACTTCGTCCGCAAGTGCCGGGCCGGCGCGGAGTTCGCGATCACCCAGATGTTCTTCGACGCCGACGACTACCTGCGTCTGCGCGACCGGGTCGCAGCCGCCGGCTGCGACACGCCGATCCTGGCCGGGGTGATGCCGGTGACCCAGATCGGCACCATCGAACGCTCGGTGCAGCTGTCCGGCGCGCCGTTCCCGCCGGCGCTGGCCGAGCGGTTCGAGCAGGTGGCCGACGACCCGGAGGCGGTCCGCCGCCTCGGCGTCGAGCAGGCGAGCGAGATGTGCGAGAAGCTGCTCGACGAGGGCGTGCCGGGGATCCACTTCATCACGCTCAACCGGTCCACTGCGACCCGGGAGGTGTGGCAGCGGCTGCGCGCCGCCGCACGGGTGTGACCACCCGCCACACGACACCCGCGCCGTGCTTCTACGGTTGATCCGTGGTGGGCACACAGCTGAACTGGGACCAGTACGCGACCGCGTGGGCGCGGCTGCACGGCGGCTTCGATCCGCGTACCGCCGCGCCGGTGGTGCGCGCCTGGCTGCGCTTCGCCTACCACGTGGGCTACGTGCTGGGCCGGCTGCGCGTCGGCCCGACCCCGGTGACCGTGTTCGGGGTGCTGCTCTGCTTCTGCGTACCCCTGTTCGTGGAGCGGCCCGGCAACGGGCCGTTCCTGGGCGCGTTGTTCGTGCTGCTGGCGGCCGTGGCCGACAGCGTCGACGGCGCGGTGGCGGTGGCGACCGGCCGGACGACGCGCCTGGGCTACGTGTACGACTCGGTCGCAGACCGGCTCGGCGAGGTGGCCTGGCTGGTCGCGTTCTGGCTGCTCGGCGCGCCGGGCGCGCTGGTCGCGGCGGCCGGTGGGCTGTCCTGGCTGCACGAGTACGTGCGGGCGCGCGCGGTCTCGGCCGGGATGCGGGAGATCGGCGCGGTGACTGTGGGGGAGCGGCCGACCCGGGTCTGCGTCGCGCTGGTCGGGCTGCTGGTCGCCGGGCTCACCGGGCTGATCGACGCCGACCTGACCGCCGGCACCATCACCATGGCCACCACGGTCTGGGTGCTGCTCGCCGGGTTCGGCCTGGGGCAGTTGCTCTCCGCCGTCCGCCGCGCCCTGGTCGACGCCGGCTGACCGCCGCGCCCGCGTAGCCGGCGCGGCGGTCAGCCCGTGTTAAGAAGGGGCCCTTCCTCTACCGGAGGCGTTAAGAAGGGCCCCCTCCTTACACCCTCACCAGGCCGGGCCGACCGCCTCGGCGACGATCTCCGCGGACAACGTGACCATGGGCAGCCCGCCGCCCGGGTGGCTGGAGCCGCCGACCAGCCAGAGCCCGGCCGCCGGACCCCGGTTGGCCGGGCGCAGCAGCCCGCCCGCGGTGCCGTAGATCGCCCCGCCCGGCGCGCCGGTGGCCGCGTCCAGGTCGGCCGGGGTGCGGATCTCCCGGAACACCAGCCGGTCCCGCACGTCGGCACCGCGTTCGGCCAGCACGTCGAGGATCCGGTCCGCGTACGCCTCGGCCAGGCCGGGCCGCCGCCAGTTCACGGCGCTCGCGGCGGTGCCGTGCCGGGGCGCGTTGACCAGCACGAACCACGCCTCGTGGCCGTCCGGGCGGACCGCCGGGTCGTCGGCGGCGGTGACGAACACGGTCGGGTCGGGCGCCGGGCGGGCCCGCACCCCGCGACCCGGGTCACCGAACACGGCGTCGAACTCGGCGTCGTAGTCGCGGGGGAAGAAGACGGTGTGGTGGGCCAGCCCGGAGTCGCCGCGTACGCCCAGCAGCAGCACGAACCCGGCCAGGCTGCGGTCGGTGAGCGCGGCCAGGCGGCGCGGGTCGGGCAGCAGGTCCCGGTAGACGGTGAGCGCGTCCACGTTCGCCACCACCACGTCGGCCGGGATCGGTGCGGCCGCCCCGGCCACGCGTACCCCGTGCACCCGCCCGCCCGCGGCGTCGATCCGGGTGACGGTGGCGTCGGTGCGCACCACCACGCCCAGGTCCAGGCAGCGCGACAGCAGCGCGTCGGCGAGCGTGCCCAGTCCGCCGCGCAGGTACCAGCCGCCGTACGCCAGCTCGGCGTAGGGGACGGCGACGAGCGCGGCCGGGGCGCGGCGCGGGTCGGCGCCGGTGTACGTGGCGTACCGGTCCAGCAGCATCCGCATCCGCGGGTCGGACAGGTGCCGGCGGCCCAGCCCGCGCAGGCTGCGGCCGGGGCCGATGGCGGCCAGGTCGCCCAGCCGCCAGGCCAGCGCCGCGAGGTCGCGGGGCGAGTCGACGGTACGGCGCAGGATGTCCCGGTGCGAGGCCGCCCACACCCGGTCGGCGCGCCGCCACAGCCCGCGCCAGTCGGCGGCGGAGCGGTCGCCGAACGCGGCGCCGATCCGGGCGGCGAACTCGTCCGGGTCGGCGCAGGAGTCGAGCGCCTGCCCGCCGCCGGGGAAGACGTGCCGCACGATCGGGTCCAGCGGGACCAGGTCGAGGTATTCGTCGAGCTTCGCCCCGGTCGCCTCGAACAGGTCGTGGAAGACCTGCGGCAGGGTGAACAGGCTCGGCCCGGTGTCGAAGTGCCACACCCCCTCCGGGGTGTGGTGGGCGTACCGGCCGAGCTTGCCCCCGACCGTGCCGGCCCGTTCGAGGACGGTGACCTCGTGCCCGGTGACCGCGAGCCGGGCGGCGGTGGCGAGCCCGCCCACCCCGGCACCGATGACCACGATGCGCGCCATGGCGTGCCCCTCCTAGGTGACCGGGCGACCCCGCCAGGTGAGCCGGCGTCGCTTCCGCAGATGGTACGACCGGACGGTCAGCCAACCGAGGACCACGACCGACACGGGGTGGCCCAGCGCGTCGGGCCACGCCCGCCCGCCGGTGGCGCGGGCGCTGACCACCCGCCCGGCGACGCCGGCCAGGTAGGCCAGGAACGCCACGGCGGCCACCGCCGGCGCGCCGGCGAGCAGCGCCCCGGCGGCCAGCAGCGGCGGCGCGACGTAGAGCGCGACCAGCAGCGCCAGCACGGCCGCCGCCGCCGTGGGGTGCCCGAACGTCGCCCACAGCGACTTGGTGTAGCCGTCGCGCAGCTGCGGCCAGGTGTCGTACATCCGGCAGGACGCCAGCCGGGAGCCGTCGGCGAGCGCGATCCGCCCGCCGGCCCGCTTCACCGCCCGGGCCAGCTCGATGTCCTCCAGCACCTTGTCGGCCACCGCCGCGTGCCCGCCGGCCCGCAGGTAGCCGGCCCGGTCCACGACCAGGAACTGCCCGCCCGCCGCCGCGAGGGAGGGCCGCCGCGAGCGCTCCATCGCGCGCAGCGGCAGGAACGTGAGCCACAACCACTGCAACAGCGGCTGCACCAGCCGGTCGCCCACCGTCCGCACCACGATCCGGGGGTACGGCGACAGCAGCGCCGCGTCAGCCGCGCGCAACTCGGTCACGGCCGCCGCCACCGCGTACGGGGTGAGCACCACGTCGGCGTCGACGAAGGCCAGCACTGCCGGTTCCGAGCCGGTACGGGTGGCGAGCTGCCAGCAGGCGTGCGGCTTGCCCAGCCAGCCCGGCGGCGGGGCGACGCCGGTGAGCAGCGTGACCCGGGGATCGTCACCGGCCACCGCGCGGACCACGTCGGCGGTGCCGTCGGTCGATCCGTCGTCGAGCACCACGATCCGCAGGTCCGGTACGCCGCGCTGGGCCAGCAGCGCGCGCAGGCATGGGGTGACCCGTTCGGCCTCGTCGCGCAGCGGCAGCAGCACCGCCACCGGCTCGTCCACCTCGGCCGGGCCGGTGGCCGGGCGGCGCAGCCAGGCGAGCGCGTTGACGAGCGTGTGCCCGGTGAGCGCGGCGACCGCCACGGCCAGCGCGAGGGCGGCGATCATGCCGGGGCGTCGACGCGCGACGCCGGCTCCGGCGCGCCGGCCCGGTCCCGCTGGCGGGCCCGCCACAGCGTCACCGCCAGCGGCACCGCCGCCACCGCCATCCCGGCCGCGCCCCACAGGGCCGACGCGGGCAGCCGCAGGAACACCGCGTGTGCCAGCACGCTGGAGGCGTACGTCCAGAGGTAGAGCGCGAACATCGGGGCGTCCCGGCCGTCGACCCGGTCCGCCGACGGCCCGGCGAGCGGGCGCAGCGCGACTGCGAGCAGCACCGCGAAGCCCAGCCAGCCGAGGTAGTTGCTGACCGGGATGCCGGGTAGCCCGGGCAGCGCCGGGGTGGCGTCGAGCCAGGTCCAGTAGCCCTCGGCCACCATCTGCGGGTCGAGGAACAGGTCCCAGGCGGCCAGTCCGACCGCCGAGAGCGCGATCCGCGCGATGCGGGAACGGACCAGCCGGACCGCGGTGAGCCAGGCCGGCCAGGCCATCCAGGTCCAGGCGAGCGGGATGATCAGCGGCACCCCGGCCAGCTTCGGGCCCAGCTCCCCGGAGTAGTCGTAGCTGCCGAACGGGAACCCGGTGGCCACGCCGATCGCCTCGACCGCGAACCCGCCGCCGGTGACGACCGCGACCAGCGCGACGGCGGTACGGACGCCGCGGGTGAGCAGCGCGTGGCCGACCGAGAGCAGCCAGCCGAGCACCACGGTGGCCACCGTGAGCCCGGCCCGGGTCGCGCCGCCGGTGAGCGGGTAGCAGATCTGGGCGAGCACCAGCGCGGCCAGCAGCGCCCAGGGCAGCCGGGCCATCACGACGCTTCTGGTTCGCGACTGCGGGGCTCGCAAACCCGGCTCACTCCTCGCGCTCACGGTGTCGCCCTTTCGTTCGCGACTGCGGGGCTCGCAAACCCGGCTCACTCCTCGCGCTCACGGGGCGCCCGGCGGGGGCAGCGGCAGGTCCCGGCCGAGCACGCCGAACGGCCGCTCGTCGCCGGGGAAGTGGAAGTGGCGCAGGACGTCGACGAAGCCGAACCGGCGGTACAGCCGCCAGGCCCGGGACTTCTCCTCGTCGGCCTCCGGCGTGGACAGCAGCGTGGTGTCGCCCTCGGCCACGGCGAGCAGCGCGCGCAACTGGCGGGCGCCCAGGCCGTGCCCCTGCGCGGGCGGGCGGACGTGCAGCTCCACCACCTCGAACGGGTGGGCCAGCCAGCGCTGCCGGGCCTGCGCGTTCAGCGCCCGGTGCACCTGGTCGTGCCACCACTGCCCGGTGGCGCCCCGGTAGCCGTACCCGAAACCGGCCAGGTGTCCCTCGTTGGTCAGGCTGGCGACGGCGCGGAAGCCGGGCCGGCGGACGTGGGTGGCGATGTAGCCGCGGCGGGCCTCCAGCAGGTCGGGCCGGTAGCCCATCGCCTCGCCGTAGACGGCCACCACGTCGTCCAGCCGCCGGACCAGGTCGTCCGGTGTCCACCGCACCAGCCTCATGCGTGCCCTCTCGCCGTCTCCGGGGCGCCCTCGGCGGCCCAGCCCAGCACCGTACGGTCGCCGACCACGTCGCCCACCGCGAACCGCGCGAACAGTTCCTCCGCGTACCAGCCCTCGGTGGGGGTACGGGTGATCGCGGCGCGGTGCTCCGGGGAACGGTACGCGAACGCGACCAGGTCCGCCGGGTCGCGCCACACGCTCACAGTGCCCTGCCAGCCCAGCGGCGCCTCGCCGACGCCGAACCGGGCGAGCAGGCCGGGCGCGGCGTGCAGGGCGCCGGCGACCGGCGGGATCGCCCGCCAGAACGTGGCCGCGCGGCGGGCCCGCAGCCGGGCCCGGGTCAGCGCCAGCACCGGCCCGGTGACCCGTCCGCCGGACGGCGTGCCGAACGGCTCGCGGCCGGACCACCGGCCGCGGCTGGTCAGCGGGCGCAGGTCCACCCGTACCGCGGCGCGGGCGATCCGGGCCCAGGAGCGGGCGACCGGGGAGGCGTCGAAGCCGGCCGCGTCGGCGGGGGAGTCCCAGACCACGAGTGCGGCCCACCGGGTCAGGTCGGCGTCGCCGGGGCCGAAGCCGGTGCCGGTCCCGGTGCCGAGCAGTTTGGCGAAGCGGACGCCCGGCAGCCGGCGCAGCCGTGCCGGGTGGGTGGCCATCCGGCCCAGCACACCGGGTACGGCCCGGCGGGGCACACGCCACACGTGCAGCGTGACGAGTCCGGGGTTCACGCCACCTCGGCCGGGGTGCCGGCGGTGATCCGCAGCAGTTCCGCGTACGTGGTGGGGAACACCGCCCGGGGTACGCCGCCTGCGGCCCACACCTCGTCGTACCCGGCCAGTGCGGTGTCCACGACGGTGCGCAGCGGAGCGGGGTGGCCGACCGGTGCGACGCCGCCGATCACCTGCCCGGTGTGCTGCTTGACGAACTCCGGGGTGGCCCGGCGCAGGTGGGTCACGCCCAGCGTGGCGGCCAGCCCGGCGGTGTCCACCCGGTGCGCGCCGGAGGTGAGCACCAGCAGCGGCGCGTCGTCCGCGTCGAAGATCAGCGAGTTGGCGATGGCGCCGACGGCGACACCGAGCGCCTCGGCCGCCGCGGCGGCGGTGTGCACCGCGTCGGGCAGCAGTCGGACGAGGCTGGCCTCGCCCGATCCGTTCCGCGCGCCCGCGTCGTCGAGCGCGCGCTGCACCGCCTGCACGTTCGGGTGTGGCTGCATGTACCTATTCTTCCCCCACCCCGGGACGGCCCCGCCGGGGGCCGTCGCCCTCCCGTGCGTCCCCGGCGCGTCACACGTTGCGTTTTCGTCGGTGGGGAGGTGTACTGTCAGGGTAGTTAGAACGAGTGTTCGATTCCGGCTCGAAGTCAGGTTCGCTCGACGTTCGGTTCGACCCGAACGGCAAGCGGCTCAGCTCCCCGGCTGGCCCGGCCTGATCCGAGCCGGTCGCGCACTCGTCGAACGCTCCGGAAGCGGTGTTTCGCGGCACCGGCTTCCGGGAGGTGCGGCACCGCGGGCCGCACCGGGTCTCGGACAGTCGCGAGTCCGGGCCCGTCAGGCAGGTCGTCGCCCGCCGCCCACGACCCCCGGGCGGCGGGCGACGGACCCGCCGGCACGCCGGCCGGGTGTGGGTGTGGGGAAGCGTCCACATCCGGCCGGCCGCCACCTGAAAGGTGCGTCTTCCTCCGCACCGACCGCTCCGGGCGACCGGGCGACGTTCCCCGTCGCGCGACCGCCCGCCCCGGCCACACGCGGAGGAGAGACCCATGCCGACCAGTCCGGCCCAGGCGCCCACGGTGCCCGCGCACGTGCTGCCGCACCGCACCCCCGCCCAGTTGCTCGCGGTGGCCCGCGACGGGCTGGCCGAGGCCGTCGGGGCGGGTGCGGGCGGCCTCGGCC
>NZ_LEKG01000224.1:0-10151 GCF_001029515.1 Micromonospora sp. RV43
CGTTCGCCGTCCGCCCACCGCCCGCGTCGCCTTCCCACCAAGAGCCGGCACCGGCGGCGACACCGGCACCGGCGTCGCCATCCGCACCGGCCTCGGACGCGGCGTCGCCGGGCGCGGACCCGTCGACTGCGATCGCGGTGATCGGGATGGCCGGACGATTCCCGGGCGCCCCGGACCTCGACACGTTCTGGGACAACCTCGCCGCCGGCCGGTCCGCCATCCGGGAGGTGCCGTCCGAGCGCTGGGACCTGACGGGACTCTACGACCCGGACCCGGCCGCACCCGGCCGCACCCGCAGCCGGTGGGCGGCGCTGCTGGACGACGTGGACGCGTTCGACGCCGGGCTGTTCCGCATCTCACCGCTCGAAGCCGAGGCGATGGACCCGCAGCAGCGGATCTTCCTGGAGCAGGCGTGGGCGGCGCTGGAGAACGCCGGGTACGCCGGGCGGCCGATGCGGTGCGGCGTCTTCGTCGGCTGCGGCGCGGGCGACTATCCCCGGCTGCTGGAGCGGCACGGACGCAGCGACAGCAGCGAGGCGTTCCTCGGCGGGGCCAGCTCGATCCTGCCGGCCCGGATCGCGTACCTGCTCGACCTGACCGGGCCCACGATGGCGATCGACACCGCGTGCTCGTCGTCGTTGACGGCGGTGCACCTGGCCTGCGAGAGCCTGCGCTCGGGCGACTGCGACACGGCGCTGGCCGGCGGCGTCGCGGTGATGTGCACGCCGCAGATGCAGGTCTGGACCAGCCAGACGGGGATGCTGTCGCCGACCGGCCGGTGCCTGCCGTTCGACGCCGCCGCCGACGGCATCGTGCTCGGCGAGGGCGTCGGCGTGGTCGTCCTCAAGCGGCTGGACCGGGCGCTCGCCGACGGCGACCACGTCCACGGCGTCATCCTCGCCGGCGGCGTGAACGGCGACGGCCGTACCAACGGCATCACCGCGCCGAGCGCGGTCTCCCAGGTCCGTCTGCTGCGTGAGGTCCACGCCCGGGCGGGCGTCGAGGTCGGGTACGTCGAGACGCACGGCACCGGCACCGCGCTCGGCGACCCGATCGAGGTCAAGGCGCTGGCCCAGGTCGTCGGCCCGCACTGCCGGATCGGCTCGGTCAAGGCGAACATCGGTCACACCACGATGGCCGCCGGCGTGGCCGGCCTGATCAAGGTGCTGCTCAGCCTGCGGCACCGGCAGTTGCCACCGACCCCGCACGCCACCGAGCCGATCCCCGGGCTGCCGGTGGTGCGCGAACTCACCGGGTGGCACGACGACCGGCTGGTCGCCGGCGTCAGCTCGTTCGGCTTCAGCGGCACCAACTGCCATCTCGTGGTGGCCGAGGCGCCGGCCGCGACGGCGGGCACCGGCACCGGGCCGGTGGTGGTACCCGTCTCGGCCCGTACCGCGTCCGCGCTGCGCGACCTGACGGACCGGCTGGCCCGGCGCCTGCGTACCGAACCGGCCGACGTCCACGACGTCGCCGCGACCCTCGCGCGGGGCCGGGCGCACCTGGCGGTCCGGGCCGCGTTCGTCGCCGCCGACACCGCCGACCTGGTCCGGCAGCTCGCCGGCGGGCCGCCCGCGCCCGGCGCGCCGGCCGACCTGGTCGCCCTCGCCGAGCGCTGGGTGGCCGGCGCGGACGTGGACTGGACGGCGATGCCGGCCGGGCGTCGCATCCCGCTGCCCACGTACCCCTTCGCCCGCGACCGTTTCTGGACCGGCCGCGACCGGCGGGAGACGGCCCTCACCCCGGCCGACCCGCTGGTGGCCGACCACACGCTGCACGGCGTCCCGGTCCTGCCCGGCGCGGCGTTCCTGCGCCAGGCCACCGCCGGCGGGACCGCCCGTGCCGCCGACGTGACCTGGCTGCGGCCCGTCGTGGTCACCGAGCCGGTGACGGCTGTCGTCACCCGGGACGACCGGATCACCCTCACCGTCGGGGGAACACCGCACGCCGTCGCCACCCGCCGCGCCCCCGACCCGGCACCGCCGGAGCGGGTGGACCTGCCGTCAGTCGAGGCCCGCTGCCCCGTCCGGCGTCCGGTCGACGACCTGTACGCGGGATTCGCCCGGGCCGGTCTGCGCTACGGGCCGTCGTTCCGGGTGCTGACGGAGCTGCGGCTGGGCGCCGGTGAGGCGCTCGGCATGCTCGCCACCGGCCCCGACAGCGACGTCCAGCTGCTCGACGGGGCGTTGCAGGCGGTCGCCGGGCTGGTCGATCCCGCCGACCGGATGCTCGTCCCGTTCGCCGTCGAGTCGGTCTTCGTCGCGGACCGGCTGCCGACGACCGCCCGCGTCCACGTGGTACGCCGGGACGGCGGACGGTTCGACGTGGTCCTCACCGACCTGACCGGCGACGTCCGGGCCCGGCTCGACGGTGTGACGCTGCGCCCCTACATGGCGTCCGGCGCCGCATCGGCCGAGAGCCGGCCGGTCGTGACGGCGCCGCCGGAGGACCTGCTGTACGTCCCGGCCTGGCGGCCGGCCGGTGCGCCCTCCGGCCAACCGCCTGCCGGGCGGGCCCTCGCCGTGCACAGCCCCGCCGACGCCGCGCTCGCCGCCGCCCTCGGCGCCGACGACACGCTGCCGCTCGGCGAGCTGCCCACCGGCCGGTACGACACGGTGTACGTGCTCGCCCGCACGGCCGACCCGGCCGCCCCGCCGCAGGACGACTCCACGACGCCCGAGGCGTTCCGCCTGCTGCGCCGCCTGCTCGACCTGGGTGCGGACCGGGGACCGCTGACGCTCACATTCGTCGTGTCCGGGGTGGCCGGCCTGCCCGGCGAGCCGGTCCACCCGCACGCCGCCGGCCTGGCCGGGCTGGCGAGCGCGATCGCGGCCGAGTATCCGCAGTGGCGGGTCACCTGTGTCGACGCCGGCCCCGGCGACGTCACCCCGGCCGACGCGATCCGCCGCGAGGACGGCACCGACCGACTCGTCGCGCTGCGTGGTGACCGCCGCCTGGTCCGCCGCCTGGAGCCGGTGGCCGGGCCGGCAGGCGTGGCGCCGCTGCGCGACGGCGGTGTCTACCTCGTCGTCGGCGGCACCGGCGGCATCGGGTTCGAAGTCAGCCGTCACCTCGCCCGGACCCGCCGTGCCCGGCTCGTGTGGCTCGGCCGGTCCCCGGAGGACGAGCGCATCCGGTCCCTGGTGGCGCAGATCGAGGCGCTGGGCGGGCAGGCCGTCTACCTGCGTGCCGACGTCACCGACGCCGTCGCGGTCCGCCGCGCGGTGGCCGAGGCTCGACAGCGGTTCGGGCCCGTCGACGGCGCGTTCCACGCCGCGGTCGTGCTCCGTGACCGTGCCCTGTCCGCGATGGACGAGGCGGCGTTCACCGAGGTGCTGCAGCCGAAGGTCGCCGGTGTCGGTGTGCTCGCCGACGCGCTGGCCGGCGAGCCGCTGGACTTCCTCGCGCTGTTCTCCTCGGCGCTGTCGTTCGCTCCGGCCCCGGGGCAGGCCAACTACGCCGCCGCGAGCACGTTCGAGGACGCGTACGGGCTGGCGCTGCACCGCCGGGGACAACCGGTACGCGTGGTCAACTGGGGCTGGTGGGGCAGCGTCGGCGTGGTCGCCGACCCCGGGTACGCGGCCCGGTTCGCGACGCTGGGCATCGGCTCCATCGAGCCGGCCGAGGGCGTCGCGGCGCTGGAGCGGATCCTCGCCGGCCCGCACCCACAGGTGGCTGTCCTCAAGGGCACGAGGGACGGGCTCGCCGCACTCGGCGTCCACCCGTCGGCGCCCGCCGGCGACGCCGTCACCGCGCTCGCGGCACCACCCTCGACGGACGGCGCCGCCGCCGGGGACACCGACCCGTCGCTGGACCGGTCCAGCGCGGCCTTCCGTACCCTCGACGGGCTGGCCCGCGACCTGCTGCGCGACCGGCTCCGGGACCGTCAGGTGCCGGCCTCCGGGCCGCTGGCGGCCGCCGTCGCCGCGGCCGTGTCCGCGCCCCCGGCCGGCCTGTCCACCGCCGCCGTGCTCGCCCGGCACCCCGACCTCGCCCCGCACGTCGCGTTGCTGGCCCGGTGCGTCGACGCCCTGCCCGGCGTCCTGGACGGCCGGACCTCACCGACCGAGGTGCTCTTCCCCGGCGGCAGCACCGACCTGGTCGCCGCCGTCTACCAGGGGCAGCAGGCCGCGGACTTCTACCACCGCCTGGTGGCGGCGCAGGCCGCCGCTGCGCTCGGACGGACGGACGGCCGCCCGGGCCGGGTGCTGGAGATCGGCGCCGGCACCGGCGCGGGCTCGGCGTTCGTCCTCGACGCCTGCCCGGGCGTCCGGTACGACTTCACCGACCTGTCGACCGCGTTCCTCCGCGAGGCCGAGGACCGCTTCGGCGGACGCCATCCGGGCCTGCGGTTCGGCGTCCTCGACATCGAACGGGAACCGGCCGGGCAGGGCTTCGAGGCCGGCTCGTACGACGTCGTGCTCGCCACGAACGTCCTGCACGCCACCGCGGACGTGGTCCGCAGCCTGCGCCATGCCCGATCCCTGCTGCGCCCCGGCGGTGTGCTGCTGCTCAACGAGGTCACCCGCGCCTCCGACTTCCTCACCGCGACGTTCGGCCTCCTGCCGGGCTGGTGGCGGTTCACCGACGCCCGGCGGCGGCTGCCGCACTCCCCGCTGCTGTCGCCGGCCGGGTGGCGCGCGGCGCTCGCCGAGGCGGGCCTGACCGGCCGGATCCTCGGCATGCCCGGTGTCCCCGACGACGAGCAGGAGCAGTGCGTGCTCGTGGCGACGGCCGGTGCGGCGCCGGTGGACCGGGTGCCGGCCCGCGCCGCCCGGGACTACGTCCGCGCGGTCTTCGCGGAGGTCCTCAAGTACCGCCCCGACCAGCTCGACGACGACGTCACGTTCGACAACTTCGGCGTCGACTCGCTGGTCAGCCAGCACCTCGTACGCCGGTTCTCGGCCGACCTCGGCGACCTGCCGGCCACCCTGCTGTTCGAGCACCTGACGATCGAGCAGCTCGCCGACCACCTGGCCCGGGAACGGCCGGGCCCGCTCGCCGCCACGCTCGGCGTCGCGGCGCTGGACGCCGTGCCGGCGCCGGTCCACCCGGCGGAACCGGAGCGACCGGCCGTCCCGGCGTTCCCGGCCGCCCCGGCCGCCCCGGTCACCTCGGTCACCTCGGTCACCTCGGCCTCCGCCGCCCGGGGCGACGCGGACGCGATAGCTGTCGTCGGCCTGTCCGGCCGCTATCCGGGCGCGCCGGACCTGGAGCGGTTCTGGCAGAACCTGGTCACCGGCACCACCTCGATCACGGAGGTGCCGCCGGAGCGGTGGGACTGGCGCGAGCACTTCGACCCGCGCCGCGGCCGGCCGGGGCACACGTACAGCCGGTGGGCCGGGTTCCTCACCGACGTCGACCGGTTCGACCCCGGCTTCTTCGGCATCCTGCCGAAGGACGCGGCCGCGATGGACCCGCAGGAGCGGCTGTTCCTGGAGACCGTCTGGCTGATGCTGGAGGACGCGGGCGCCCTCGGCGGAGCCCTGCCGCGCGACACCGGCGTCTTCGTCGGCACCATGTACGGCTCGTACGGCCGCATCGCCGCCGCGCAGGGCTGGCCGGAGGGCCGCTACACCGACGGGCACTCGGCGTACTGGTCGATCGCCAACCGGGTGTCGTACACGCTCGACCTGACCGGGCCGAGCTTCGCCGTCGACTCGGCCTGCTCCTCCTCGTTGACGGCGGTCCACCTGGCCTGTGAGAGCCTGCGCCGCGGGGAGTGCTCGGCGGCCGTCGCCGGTGGCGTCAACCTGGTCCTGCACCCGGCGCACCTGATCGCGCTGTCGTCGATGACCATGTTGTCGGCCGACGGCGCCTGCAAGGTGTTCGACGAGCGCGCCGACGGGTTCGTGCCCGGCGAGGGCGTCGGCGCGGTACTGCTCAAACCCCTGTCCGCGGCCCTGCGCGACGGCGACCGGATCTGGGGCGTCATCGAGGGCGGCTTCGTCAACGCGGGCGGCCGGACCGCCGGCTACACCGTCCCCAACCCCACCGCGCAGGCCGACCTGGTGGTCCGGGCGCTCGCCGCGGCCGGGGTGACACCCGGCGACGTCGGCTATCTGGAGGCGCACGGCACCGGCACGGCTCTCGGCGACCCGATCGAGATCGCCGGTCTCGGCCGGGCGCTCGGTAACGCGCTGCCGGACGGCCGGCGGATCCCGGTCGGCTCGGTCAAGGCCAACATCGGTCACCTCGAAGGCGCCGCCGGCATCGCCGGCCTGACGAAGGTGCTGCTGCAACTCGCGCACGGCACGATCGCGCCCTGCGCGAACCTGTCCACTGTCAACTCCCGCATCGACCTGTCCGGGTCGTTCCTGCTGCCGACGAGCGCACAGCCGTGGACCGCGCCGCGGCGCGCCGGGGTCAGCTCGTTCGGGGCGGGCGGCGCGAACGCGCACCTCGTGGTCCGGGAGCATCCCGCGCCGCCGCCCGCGCCCGTCCAGCCGGGGCCGCACGTCGTGGTGCTGTCGGCGCGGACCCCGGAGCAGCTGCGGACGCTCACGGCCGACCTCGCCGACCTGGCCGAGCGGACGCGCCCGCGCCTCGACCAGCTCGCGTACAGCACCCAGGTCGGGCGGGCGGAGTTCGACAACCGGCTCGCCGTCGTCGTGTCCGACATCGACGAGCTGGTCCGCCGGCTGCGAGCCGGCGAGGTCATCACCGGGACTGCCGGCACCGATCCGCTGTTCGACGGCGACGGCGGCGCCGAGATCGCCGCCGACCTGCTGCGCCGCGGCCGGCTCGACCAGTCGGCGAAGCTGTGGGTACGCGGCGTCCCGGTCGCCTGGGCGGGCCGCTGGCCGGTACGGCCGGGACGGGTGCCGCTGCCGCCGTACCCGTTCGACAGGCAGCGGCTGTGGCTGCCCGAGCCGACCGGTACCGCACGGCCACCGGCGCCGCCGTCCGTACCGGAGGGTGACCTGACCGCCGACGGCCGGACCGCCGTGCTGCCGGGCCTGGCGGTGCCGGAGGCGACGGCGCCGGAGACCGCCGCGCCCGAGGCGGCGGTGCGGGAGACCGTCGTCGTGCCTGAGGTGGCGGTGCCGGGGAGCGTCGTGCCGGACGTGGCGGCGCGGGAGACCGGCGTGCCCGAGAGCGACCCGTGCGTGTACCTGCGGCCGCAGTGGCGGGCCGAGCCGCCGCCGGAGGGTGGGCGACCGCCGGCCCGCATCCGGGTGATCGGCGAGGGCCCGACGTTCGGCGGCCGCCACGACCAGGCCGACCCGGACGTGGTCGTGGTGCACCTGCCGGCCCGTGCCGGCGGGCTCGCCGACGAGGTGCGCGAGAGCCTGCACACCGTCCTGCGGGCCGCCGTCGAGGTGCTCACCCCGGATCCGGCCGCGCCGCTGCGGATCGTCGTCGGCTGCCCGGACGAGCGGCCCGCGTACACCGCCGTGACGGCGGCGCTGCGCACGCTCGCGCTGGAGCACAGCGGCTTCTCCGGGGCGGTGGTCCGGGGTGGGGTGACCGCCGAGGCGGACCTGTGGCACGTCTCCGGGCCGCCGGAGCAGCGGGTGGACGACATCCGCTGGACCGGCGGCGTCCGTGAGGTACGCCGGATGGTGCCGTTCCGGCCCGGCCCGGCCGTCCGGCGCACCGGCGGCGTGTACGTCGTGGTCGGCGGCACCGGCGCCGTCGGCCGGCACCTCGCCGCGCACCTCGCCGCGACCCGTACGCCCTCGGCGGTGGTGCTGGTCGGCCGGACCGCGCCGGCCGACGATGCCTTCGCGTTCGTCCGCGCGGACGTGACTGTCGAGTCCGACGTGCGCAGCGCCGTGGCCGAGATCCGCCGCCGCTACGGGCGCATCGACGGGGTGATTCACGCCGCGGGCGTGCACGACGACGCCCGCGCCCTGACGAAGCCGGACGCCGCCGTCGACGCGGTGCTGGCCCCGAAGGTGTTCGGCCTGCGGCACCTGGTGGACGCGCTCGGCACGGAGCCGCTGGAGTTCCTCGCGCTGTGCTCGTCGATCGCCGGACGCACCGGCAACCTCGGGCAGGTCGACTACGCGTACGCCAACGCGTTCCTGGACGAGTTCGCCGCAGGCCGGCCCGGCACGGTGTCCGTCTGCTGGCCGCTGTGGGCCGACGGTGGGATGGCCGTCGACGACGCCACCCGCCGGTTGTTCGCGCGGCGCTGGGGGAGTGCCCCGCTGCCGACTGCCGACGCGGTACGGGCGTTCGACCGCGTCGTGTCGGGCACCGAACCGGTGGTGGCGGTGCAGCGCCCGGCGGACGTCGCGCCGGAGGCCCCGGCCGGTGTTCCGGACCCGGAGCTGGACCTGGACGCGGAGCTGCGTGCGCTCGCCGCCGGGTTCCTGCTCGTCGAACCGGACGAGGTCGACCCGGACATCCAACTGCTCGACCTGGGCTTCGACTCCATCTCGCTGACCGGGCTGGTGAACGAGACGAACGAGCGCTTCGGCGTCGACCTGCTGCCCACAGTCCTCTACGAGCACCCCACGCTCGCCGCCTTCGGCGCGTACCTGCGCTCCGTACTCCCGGCCCGGCCGGCCCCGGCCACCGTGGACGCCGGGCTCACGGCGGCCCGGCCCTCGGCGGAGGCCGCCGAGCCCTCGGCGGACCTGCCGGCCGACGCGGTCGCCGTGGTGGGAATGGCCGGGGTACTGCCCGGATCGCCGGACCTCGACGCCTTCTGGCGGCACCTCGCCGCCGGCGACGACCTCGTCCGCGCGGTCCCGGCCGACCGCACCGACCTGCTCGGCGACCCGGCCACCGCCGGTGTCCGCGCCGGTTTCCTCGACGACGTACGCTCGTTCGACGCCGACCTGTTCGGCATCGCGCCGCGCGAGGCCGCGCTGATGGACCCGCAGCAGCGGTTGTTCCTCCAGACCGCCTGGCAGGCCGTCGCCGACGCGGGATACCGGCCGGCGGACCTCGCCGGCACCGACACCGGGATCTTCGTCGGCGTGTCCGCCTGCGACTACGACGACCTGCTCCGCGCGCACGACGTGCCGGTCGAGGCCCACACCGCCAGCGGTCTCGCCGACTGCATCCTGGCCAACCGGGTCTCCTACCTGCTGGACCTGCGCGGCCCCAGCGAGGCCGTCGACACCGCCTGCTCCAGCTCCCTCGTCGCGGTGCACCGCGCGGTACGGGCGCTGCTGGCCGGGGAGTGCGCCACGGCGCTCGCCGGTGGGGTGAACGTGCTGCTGAGCCCCGGCCTGTTCGTGGCGTTCCAGTCCTCGGGCATGCTCAGCGCCGACGGCCGGTGCAAGACGTTCGACGCCTCCGCCGACGGGTACGGCCGCGGCGAGGGCTGCGGCGTCGTGCTGCTCAAGCCGCTGCGCGCGGCGGTCGCCGACGGGGACCAGGTGATCGCCGTCATCCGGGGCAGCGCGGTGAACCACGCCGGCCGCGGGCCGTCGCTGACCGCCCCGAACCCGCTGGCGCAGGCGCAGGTCGTCAGCCGGGCGTACCGGGCCGGCGGCGTCGACCCGGCGAGCGTCAGCTACATCGAGGCCCACGGCACCGGCACCCGGCTCGGCGACCCGATCGAGATCGAAGGGCTGAAGAAGGCGTTCGAGGGCGTGGACGCCACGATCGCGGTCGGGACGGTGAAGACGAACATCGGCCACCTGGAGGCCGCGGCCGGCATCGCCGGGCTGCTCAAGGTGCTGCTGAGCCTGCGGCACGAACGGCTGCCGCGCACGCTGCACCAGCAGCGGCGCAACCCGTACCTGCGGCTGGACGGCACCCCGTTCACAGTGCTGGACCACGACGTGCCGTGGACCGGCGACCGGGTCGCCGGGGTCAGCTCGTTCGGTTTCGGCGGCACCAACGCCCACGTGGTCGTGCAGTCGCCGCCGCCGCTGCCGGTGTCCCCGGCGTCGGGCCCCTGGCGCCTGGTGCTGTCCGCGTCCGGTCCCGCGGCGCTGGCGGAGTACCGGCGCCGGGTCGCGGACCACCTCGCGGAGAGCACCGACATGGCCCGTGCCACGTACACGCTCCAGGTGGGACGGGAGGCCCTGGCCCATCGGTTCGCCGCGGTGGTCGCCGACGCCGCCGAGGCGGTGGCGGTGCTGCGCGGCGAGGCGCCGCCCCGCCTCGATGCGGAGACCGAGACCTGGCTGGCCGGCGGCGACGTCGACTGGGCGGCGACCTGGGACCACCGGCCGGCCCGGATC
>NZ_LEKG01000225.1:0-10113 GCF_001029515.1 Micromonospora sp. RV43
CCCCCACCCGGCCACCCCCGCCGACGGCGGAGGGCCGGAGGGGTCAGGCCAGGAGGCCGGCGTCGCGGGCGGCGCGGAGGCTGGGCTTGATGCGGTGGGTGGGGCCGACCTGGGTGGCCACCGCGTCGAGCGTCTTCAGGCCCTCGCCGGTGTTGAACACCACCGTCTCGGCGGCCGGGTCGAGCCGGCCCGACTCGACCAGCTTGCGCAGCACCGCGACCGTCACGCCGCCGGCCGTCTCGGCGAACACCCCTGTGGTACGGGCGAGCAGCCGGATGCCCGCGCGGATCTCGTCGTCGTCGGCGTAGTCCATCCAGCCGCCGGTACGCCGCACCGCCTCCAGCGCGTACAGCCCGGCCGCCGGGTCGCCGATGTTCAGCGACTTGGCGATGCCGGCCGGCTTGACCGGCGTGATCGTGTCGGTGTCGCCGTGCAGCGCGGTGGCGATCGGGTTGCAGCCGGCCGACTGCGCGCCGAACACCTTCCAGCCACCGGCCGGCGCCTCGACCAGCCCGATCTCGACCAGCTCGGCGAACGCCTTGTCGATCTTGGTGAGAAGTTCGCCGCTGGCCATCGGGATGACCACCTGGGCCGGGATCCGCCAGCCGAGCTGCTCGGCCACCTCGTAGCCGAGCGTCTTGGAGCCCTCCGCGTAGTAGGGCCGGACGTTCACGTTGACGAACGCGGTGTCCTCGAACTCGTCGGTCTCCACCAGCTCGCCGCAGAGCCGGTTCACGTCGTCGTACGAGCCGTCGATGGCGACCAGGTCGCCGCCGTACACAGCGGTGGTGACGACCTTGCCCTGCTCCAGGTCGCCGGGGATGAAGACGATCGACGGCACGCCGGCCCGGGCCGCGTGCGCGGCGACGGAGTTGGCGAGGTTGCCGGTGGAGGCGCAGGCGTAGCGGGCGAAGCCGAGCGCGCGGGCCGCGGTGAGCGCCACCGAGACGACCCGGTCCTTGAACGAGTGGGTGGGGTTCGCGCTGTCGTCCTTGACCCAGAGCGGCGCGGTGAGCCCCAGTTCGGCCGCGAGGTGCGGGGCGGCGACGAGCGGGGTCAGCCCCGGGTCGAGCGTGACCCGGGTGGCCGGGTCCTGACCGGCCGGCAGCAGCGCCGCGTACCGCCAGATGTTGTCCGGACCGGCCTCGATCTGCTCACGGGTGACGGTGGCGAGCGCGGCGGTGTCGTAGTCGACCTCCAGCGGCCCGAAACACTCGTAACAGGCGTGCTGCGCGGCGAGCGGGTACCGCGCCGAACAGGCACGGCAGACCAGGGCGCGGGCCGGGCTGAGGGTGGTGTCGATACCGGTGGCGACGGGAAGCGTCGACGTCATGTCGAGGAGTTCCTCTCATCTTTCCCCGCATCGCCGGGTGCGGCGGGGACGGAATTGGCACCTGCCCGCTGTCGCTCGTCGTCGAGCGTGCGGGTGGTTGCCGGGGCGTCGTCGGGCCGTATCCCTCAGCCCCTCTGGATGAGGTATTCAGTTGTGCCGCCGAGTCTAGGCGCTGCTCACGGCCGCGCCACCTCGGGATCCCACGCTGTGGGCCGGCTCGGCGTCCGACCACCGCGACCGGCTCCACCACAGCGGGCTACCCGGGCCTGCTCGATGCGGTCCTCGCCGAGCGCGGCCGAGTGGCATGATCACTCGATGCGGAGATCGGCGCGCCTGATCGGCGCCCTCACCGGCGTGACGCTGATGGCAGCCTGCGCCCCGGCGCAGGGGCCCGCGGAAGGACTGTCCGATCCGGTGCCCACGGCGCCGCCGCGGCCGGGTGCCCCCACGGCCGAGCCGACGCCCGCCGCCACCTGCTCCCCGGAGGGCATCGCGATCACCGAGCTGGGGGTGAGCGCCGCGATGGGGCTGCGGGCGATGGGCCTGGACCTGCTCAACTGCGGCGACCGGCCGTACGAGCTGCGCGGCTATCCGGCGGTCGCGCTCCGGGACGCCGACGGCGACCCGATCGAGGTGCGGATCATCCCGGGCGCCAAGCCGATCACCTCCGGCTTCGACCACCCGCCCACCCGGATCGTGCTGGCCCCCGGCGAGCGGGCCGGCGCGGCGCTGATCTGGCGGAACCTGGTCACCGACGCGACGGTGCCGGCGACGAACGGCACCGGACTCGACGTCGCGCCGGTGGCCGGCCGGCCGGCGCACCCGGTCGCCCTGGACGGGCCGATCGACCTCGGCAACACCGGCCGGCTGGGCGTCAGTGCGTGGGAGCGCCGCAAGCCCGGCCCGGCCGACACGCCCACGCCGGCCGCCCCGCCCTCGCCCACGACTCCGCCGGTCAATCCGCTGTAGGAACCAGAGCCCGGCACGGGAGCACCCCGACCGGGATCTGGTTCGGTGCGAACGCTCAGACCGGGACCGAGGCCGGCGCGGCGGCGGGCTCGGTCGCGGTGGACCGGCGGCGGGCCAGCAGCGCGTCGAGCGCCCAGTTTCCCGGGCCGAGCACCGCGACCAGCAGGAACGACCAGCAGAAGAGCGCGGCCAGCTCGCCGCCGTTCTGCATCGGCATCAGGTGGTGCGGCTGGTGCACCACGAAGTACGCGTACGCCATCGAGCCGGAGGCGAGCAGCGCGGCCGGCTGGGTGAACAGGCCGACGAGGACCAGCGCGCCGCACACGAGCTGGATCAGCGCTGCCCACCAGCTGGGCCAGGTGGCGAACGGGACGGCACCGCCGGTGGCCGGGTTGCCGCCGAACAGGCCGAAGATCGAGGCGGCGCCGTGGCAGAGGAAGAGCAGGCCGGTGACGATGCGGAACAGGGACAGCACGGGGTCTTTCAGCTGCGCCGGGATCATAGGGAACCTCCTGGTACGGGTGCCGGACGCCGTCCAGGATGGCGGGAGTATTGATTGATGTTAATCGATATCTTTGCAGGCGGGACAATCGCATGGGAACGCTCCCATGATATGGGCCGAGGCGCTCCCGTGGTGACCCCGTCCGGGTCACCTCAGCTCGTGACGTCCTTGCGGGTGAAGCGCCAGAAGGCCAGGCCCCAGAACAGCGTGGCGTAGACGACCGCCGAGAACGCGCCCTTGACCACGTCGTCGGTCTGCATCGGCGTCGACAGCAACCCCAGCCAGGCGCTGCTGTAGTGGGTCGGCAGCAGGTTCCGCAGCCCGCCCAGCGCGGTGATCTGGTCCAGGATGCTGGACAGGATCCACAGCAGCACCGCGCCGCCGACCGCGCCGAGCGCGGCATCGGTGGTCACCGACAGCAGGAACGCCAGTCCGGCCACCACCAGCAGCACGACCGCGAGATAGCCGAGCACGCCGAGCAGCCGCAGCAACCCGTCCGCCGGCGCCAGCTCGGCCGAGACCTGGCTGCTCAGCGGCTTCCAGCCGTACCGGAGCGTGCCGGCGAGCAGCGCCGTGCCGGCCAGCAACAGCAGGGCCAGCCCGGAGTACGCGAGCGCGACGACCAGCTTCACCGCGAGCAGCCGGGCCCGGGGCACCGGCACCGCCAGCAGGTAGCGCAGGCTGCCCCAGCTCGCCTCGCTCGCCACCGTGTCGCCGCAGAACAGCGCCACCACCACGACCAGCAGGAACGACGCGGACACCAGGATCGAGAACAGGGTGAAGTTGAGCCCGCCCGAGGTGGCCAGGTCGGCCAGGCTGGAGAACTCGCCCCGCCCGCCGCCGTCGTCGTCCCCGGCGTCGAACTGGAACGCCACCAGGATGATCAGCGGCAGCAGCACCATGAACCCCAGCGCGAGCTGGGTACGCCGGCGCGACGCCTGCCGCCGGAACTCCGCGCCGAACGGGAGCGTGGCCGAGGGCCGGTAACCGGCCGCCGCCCCGCCCGCGCCCGGCGCCGCCGTACCGGACGTGCCGCCACCAGGCGACGATGCCACAGACGAACCCGCCATCACCGGTCCCCGCTTCCCCGAGAGTTCTCGCCCACCAGGGCGAGGAACGCGTCCTCCAGGCGGCGCCGGGGCACCACCCGGTCCACCCCGATGCCGGCGCGGACCAGTTCGGCCACCACCTCGCTGCGGGCGGTGCCGTTGGTGTCGACCACCAGCCCGCCCTCGGTGTCGGGCAGCACCCGTACGCCGTCGAGCCGGTCGAGCACCGTACGCGCCGCGTCCGGGTCGCTCACCTCGAACAGCACGCTCGGCGACTCGCCGACGATCTCCTCCACCGGGCCGGACGCCACGATCCGCCCCTTGTTCACCACCACCGCGTGCGTACAGGTCTGCTCCACCTCGGCCAGCAGGTGGCTGGAGACCAGCACCGCCCGGCCGTCGGTGGCGTACCGCTGGAGCACCCGGCGCATCTCGGCGATCTGCGGCGGGTCCAGCCCGTCCGTCGGCTCGTCCAGCACCAGCAACTCGGGCAGGCCGAGCATGGCCTGGGCGATGGCCAGCCGCTGCCGCATGCCGTGGCTGTACTTCTTCGTCCGCCGGTGCACCGAGTCGCCCAGGCCGGCGATCTCCAGCGCCTCGTCGAAGTGCGCGTCCTCCCACGGCCGGCCGGTGGCCCGCCAGTACGCCTTGAGGTTGTCCAGGCCGGACAGGTGCGGCAGGAAGCCCGGCCCCTCGACCAGCGCGCCGATCCGGGACAGCACCGGCGAGCCCGGCACCAGCCGGTGCCCGAAGACGTAGATCTCCCCGGCGGTGGGCTGGGTCAGTCCCATCAGCACCCGCAGCGTGGTGGTCTTGCCCGCGCCGTTGGGCCCGAGCAGGCCGACCACCTGGCCGGGGTGCACCTCGAAGTCCACGTCGGAGACCGCGACGAAGCCGTCCGCGTACTCCTTGCGCAGGTTGCGCACGGCGAGCGGGACGCCCGCGTACTCCGGGTGCACGGAGTCGTCCTGGCGACGGTGCCGGCGGCGGGTGAGCAGCACGACCACGACGAGCCCGGCCACGATCGCGACGAGCAGGCCGGCCAGCGCCCAGCGCCAGATCGCGGCGGTGGTGGGGATCGGCGTGGCGTCGACGGTGGGCAGCGTCAGCGGCCCGTCGGCGAGCGCCACCGTGTGCACGGCCGGTTCGGCGGGCGAGGCGTACGCCTGGTCCGACGTCGCCACCACGAGCCGCAGCCGGTGCCCGGCCTCGACCCGCCGGACGATCCCCGGCAGCGTCACGGTGACCGGCGTGGCCGCGTCGACGGTGGCCGGCAGGCCGGTCAGGCGCACCGGCGCGACCAGGCCGGACGGCAGCGTGGCAGCGCCCTGCGGGTCGACGTCGTAGAGCTTCACGAACAGCACCGCCTCGCCGGTCGGTGAGGCGGCCCTGATCCGCACGGTGGGCGCGCCCACCACGTCGACCGGCTCGTCCAGCGGCGCCGACTCGAAACGGGCGTGCTGGCCGGGGATGTCACCGGCGACGCCGTCCAGCAGCGAGCCGAGCGCGCCCGCGAACGGCACCGAGGAGATCGCCGCCGGGTTGCCGTTCGGCGGTACGGCGACCGGCTGGGGCGGACCGGCGAGCGTCACCTCGCGGCGGTCCTGCCCGGCCAGCCCCGGGTAGTCGGCGGTACGGAAGCCGGTCGCCACCAGGCCCCGGTCGAGCGCGTCGAACCCGGCGATCCGGGAGAACGTGAACGTGTCGCCGGGCGCCGCCCCGTCGCCCTTGACGTAGTGGTCGAGCCACTGCGCGGTCAGGAACTTCACCCGGTCGGAGTCGGAGGTGGGTCCGGAGCCGCCGTCGTGGCCGCCGGTGAACCAGGCGACCCGTACCGGGGTGCCGGCGGCGGCGATGCCCCGGGCGTTGGCGTCCGCCTCGGCCAGCGGGAACAGCGTGTCCGCCTCGCCCTGCACCAGCAACGTCGGCGACTTGATCCGGTCCAGCACGCCGGCCGGCGACGACCGGCGCAGCAGTTCGACCGCCGCCGCGTCGGCCCGGCCGGTGGTGGCGATGCGCAGGTACGCGGCGCAGACGTCGGCCGCGAAGCGCCCGCAGGACGGGTCGGCGGCGCCGGCCGGCGCGCGACCGGCACCGGTGCCCGGCCCGGCGCCCGGCTGCGGGCTCGGCGGACCGGCGGACTCGGGTGCGCCCTCCGGTGCGGCGGCGGTGGCCCCGGAGAGCCCGGCCGGACCGGATCCGGCGTTCCCGCCGCCGCCGAAGAAGATGCCGGCCCAGCCCTTCTTGAACACGCCGTCGCTGGGCTGCCGGCCACTGCTCTCCGGCAGGAATGCGCGGGACAGGTCGTTCCAGGTGATCATCGGGACGATCGCGTCGATCCGCTGGTCCTGCGCGGCGAGCAGCAGGGCCAGGCCGCCGCCGTACGAGCCGCCGACCACACCGACCCGGGGGTCGCCGGCCGCGTCGAGGCGGATGTCCGGCCGCTGCGCGAGCCGGTCGAGCAGCCGCTGCGCGTCCCGCACCTCGTAGTCGGGGTTGTCCAGGTGGATCTGGCCGCCGCTGCGCCCGAACCCGCGGGCGGTCCAGGTGAGCACCGCGTACCCGCGGGCGACCAGGTCCTCGGCGTCGGAGCGGACCGAGTCCTTGGTCCCGCCGAAGCCGTGCGCCAGCAGCACCGCCGGCACCCGGTTCGACGACGAGGCGTCCTCCGGCAGGTAGAGCGTGGTGTCCAGGTCGACCGGCTCGTCGCCGGAGGGCCCGGAACGCACTGTCACCAGGGCCGGCTCGGTCCGGAAGTCCGCACCCTGCGGCCGGGCCACCCAGACCAGCGCGGCGGCGACGAGGACGACCACCACCAGTGCGGCGACGATGCGGCGCGGATGGCCGGCCAGGGCGCGCCGGAGCCGCGCGGCGGTTGATCTCATGCGCCACACGGTACGGGCCGACGGCTGAGCATTCGCTGAGATCCGCCGTACGTCTGTCCGGTTGCACCGATCGTCGCGTAGCGTCCGTCATCCGCCAAAGGTCCAGAGCATCCCAGCGGGACGTATTCGGATCATGTGAATTCACATCTACAGGCGCAAACCATCGTCGATGTCATTTCTCGGCAACACGATCACACGCTACGTACCTTTCGCCCTGACGCAGGGTCACCCAAAATGGACTGACGCGAAGCCGACTCATCGGCCGAGGTCTCACGCGCGTCCGGTTCGGCTACTTTTCCGGTCCGGTGCACGGGACTGCGTACGGCGACCTCCCGGGGCACCGATCGCCCCGCCGTCGCCGGAGGAGACACACCATGACAGTCCCCGCGTCGCGGGTTCGCCGGCGGCCCGCCGTACCGGGCCGCACGCTCGCCCTGGTGCTGGTGCTGGCGCTGCTGGCCCCGCTCGGGCTGATCTTCGTCCAGGCCGAACGCGACTTCGCCGACGACCACGACCTGGTGAGCCGGGAGCGGCTCGGCGTCCGCTACCTGCGCGCCCTCGGGCCGGTCACCGACACGCTGGTGGAGGCCCAGGCCATCGCCGTCGCCGAAGGGGCCGTCTCCCGGGCCTCGCTCGCCGCCGCCATCGAGGGCGTCGCGGAGGTGGACAACGCCGTCGGCGACGAGCTGCGCACCCACGAACGCTGGGCCGGGCTGCGGGCCAAGCTGGAGGCGCTGCCGGACCGCGGGATCGGTGACCCCGAGGCCGCGTACCGGGCCTACGGCGAGGCGTCCGATCTGCTCCTGGCCCTCTACCGGAAGGTACGGGAGAGCTCCGGCCTGATCCGCGACCCGCGCTCCGACTCGTTCTTCCTCCAGGACGGCATCGGCGGGGACCTGCCCACCGCGACGGTGCTGGCCGGGCGGCTCGTCGACCTGGCCCGGCTGTCCGCCAAGCGCCCCGCCGCCGAACGCGCGCGGGTCGGCGCGGAGCTGGCCGAGCTGCGCGTCTCCGCGCTCGGTCCCGCCACCGACCTGGTCGCCGACCTGCGCTCGGCGGTCGACAGCTCGGAGAGCACCGACCTGGGCGCCAACGTGCTCACGCCGCTGGACACCTACCAGCGCTCACTGGAGACGTTCGCTGTCTACTCGGCGCCCGGCGCCGGCCGCTCCGCGCCGAGCACCGACCAGCTCACCCGCGCCGGGATCAGCGCGCAGAACGCCGCCAAGCAGCTCCGCACGGTCATCCTCGACCAGCTCGACGCGCTGCTGCGGGAACGACTCGACGCCCTGGAGCGGGACCGGCTGCTGGGCCGGATCGCCGCCGGGGCGGCGGTGGTGCTGATCGCCGGGATCGTCGCGCTGCACGTGGCCGCGCTGCGCCGGGACCGGTCCCGGGCCACCCCGGCACGCCGGGAACCGGCCGAGGCCGGGCCGGCGCCGACTGTCCACCCGGAGCCACCGCTCTCCGCGCCCGGGGCCGACCGCCAGCCGGTCGCTGTGGGGCACGGTGGCGACGCCGACCGGTGGAGGCCGTTCGATGCTGCTCGGTAGGTTACGCATCCGGGGCAAGCTCGCCCTGCTGGTCATCATTCCGCTGCTCAGCATGGTCGGACTCGCCGTACCGGTCGTCATCGACCGGGTCACCGCCGCCCGGGATGCAGCCGACACCGCCGAGACCGTCCGCGTCGCCAGCCGGGTCGGCAGCCTGGTCCAGGACCTCCAGCAGGAACGCCTGCTGTCGGTCGGGCTGCTGCTCGGGCGGGTGAGCCGGACCGAGCTGATCCAGAAGTCGGCCACCGTCGACGACCGGGTCGCGGACCTGCGCGCCGAGACGCTGCCGACGGCGGTCCGCAAGAGCCTCGACGGGGTACGCCGGCTGGAGGACGTCCGCAACGCCACGCTCGGCGGCCGGGCCACACCGCAGCAGATCCTGACCGTGTTCGGCGAGGTCGACACCGCCCTGATCGACGCGCTGCGGCTGCCCTTCCAGGTGGACACCGACACCGCGGCCGGACGGCAGGTGCTCGCCCTGGACGCGCTGCTGCGCGTCGACGAGGCACTGAGCTCGTGCACCACCCAGATCGTGCTGGTCAAGGCCACAGGCGATCCGCAGGTCTCCCGGGCGTTCGTGGCCTGCATGGCGGCGCTCAACGTCGACAACCGGCGGTTCCGCAAGCTGATCACGCCCGAGCAGCTCAAGGTGGCCCGGCTGGACGACGCCGCGGTGGCGGCCCGGACCAGCCCGACGTTCCTGGTGGACAGTCTCCGCGACCCGGACGGCGCGATCGCGCCGGTGCCGCTGGACGTGCTGTTCCCGTCGGCCCGGTCGATGATCACGCTGGGCCAGTTCGTGGAGAAGAAGGTCGTCACGGACGTCATCGCGGAGACCCGCGCCCGGGAACGGGAGGCCCTGACCGCGGCCTGGCTGGTCAGCCTCGCGGCGGCGGCGATCCTGCTCGTCGTGGTGCTGCTGAGCATGACCGTGGCGCGTACGGTGGCCCGGCCGCTGAGCCGGCTCACCCGCTCCGCCGAACGGGTCGCCCGGGTCACCGAGGCCGAACTGACCCGGGTCGCCGACGACGAGTCCGAGTCGGTCCCCCCGGTACGCCTCGACCCGGTGGAGGTCAGCGCCCGGGACGAGATCGGCGACCTGGCCCGCGCGTTCGACCGGGTGCAGCACACCGCCGCCCGGCTGGTCGAGCGGCAGGTCGCCGGCCGGCGCAACGTGGCGCAGATGTTCGGCCACGTCGGCCGCCGTACGCAGAACCTCGTCGGCCGCCAGATCGCGCTCATCGACCGGCTGGAACGGCAGGAGACCGACCCGGGCCGTCTGGAGCACCTGTACCGGCTCGACCACATCTCCAGCCGGTTGCGCCGCAACGCGGGCAGCCTGGTGGTGCTCTCCGGCGCCACCGGCTCGGACGGTCACGTGGCGCCGGTCCCGCTGGCCGACGTGGTCCGGCTCGCGCTCGGCGAGATCGAGGACTACACCCGCGTCGACGTGGAGGTACCGCCCGGCGTGGCGGCGGCCCCCGCCATCGCGGGCGACCTGGTGCTGACGCTCGCCGAGCTGATGGAGAACGCCACCTCGTTCTCGCCGCCGCACACCCGTGTGATGGTGACCGGTGAGCTGACCGAGGGCGGCGCACGACTTGTCGTGGTCGACCACGGCATCGGCCTGACCGAGGACCGGATGACCGAGGAGAACGCCCGGTTCACCCGGCGGGAGCGCCTCGACCTCGCCCCGACCGAGGTGCTCGCGGGTCCGGGCGGAGATCTCGGCCACCGAGACGGGCTCGGCGCAGATCGCGACGATCGCCGCCAGCTCCGGGGCCAACCGGGCGGTCACCGCCCACGAGCTGCTGACCCGGAG
>NZ_LEKG01000226.1:0-9826 GCF_001029515.1 Micromonospora sp. RV43
GGAGTCGCGGCCTGCGGCGGCGCGGGCCGGGGGAGCGGCGTGACAGCCGGTCCGGTCGGGTTGAAGATGGCGGTCATGGTGCTGCCCTCCTAGCGGGAGTCGGACTTCTCGGTGCGGGCCTCGACAGCGGCCCGGCCGGCGGCCAGCCGCGCCACCGGCACCCGGTACGGCGAGCAGGAGACGTAGTCGAGCCCGGCGTCGGCGAAGAACCCGATCGAGTCCGGATCGCCGCCGTGCTCACCGCAGACGCCGACGGTCAGGTCCGCCCGGGCCGCCCGCCCCTCGGCGACGGCGAGGCGGACCAGCCGGCCCACGCCGGTGGCGTCGATGCTCTCGAACGGCGACACCGGGAAGATCCCCCGCTCCAGGTACGTGGAGAAGAACGCGCCCTCCACGTCGTCCCGGGAGAACGCCCAGGTCATCTGCGTCAGGTCGTTGGTGCCGAAGGAGAAGAAGTGCGCCTCGGCGGCGATGTCCCCGGCGGTCAGCGCCGCCCGGGGCGTCTCGATCATGGTGCCGACCGGGATATCCGGTGCGTCAGGCACCTCGGCCAGCACCCGCCGTGCCTCGTCCGCCACCGCGGCGAGTTCCCGCACGTCACCGACGAGCGGCACCATGATCTCCGGGCGCGGGTCACCGCCGGCCCGGACCCGCTGCGCGGCCGCCTCGGCCAGCGCCCGCACCTGCATCGCGAACAGGCCCGGCACCACCAGCCCGAGCCGTACGCCCCGCAGCCCCAGCATCGGGTTCGTCTCGTGCATGCGCCGCACCGCCGCCAGCAGCACGCCGTCGTGGCCCGGTTCCTCGCCGCGCGCCTGCGCGCCCGCCACCCGGGCGGTCAGCTCGGCGAGCGGAGGCAGGAACTCGTGCAGCGGCGGGTCGAGCAGCCGGACGGTCACCGGCAGCCCGTCCATCGCGGTGAGCAGTCCGAGGAAGTCGGCCCGCTGCAACGGCAGCAGCTCGTCCAGCGCGGCGCCGACCTCGGCCGGGCCGTCGGCCAGGATCAGCCGCTCGACCAGTGCCCGGCGCTCGCCGAGGAACATGTGCTCGGTGCGGCACAGCCCGATCCCGGCGGCGCCCAGCTCGCGGGCCCGGCGGGCGTCGTCCGGGGTGTCCGCGTTGGCGCGGACGCCGAGCGTGCGGACCGCGTCGGCGTGGCCGAGCAGCCGGTGCACGGCGGCGATCAGCGGGTCGGCCTCCGGCCGCAGCTCACCGGTCAGGTACCGGGCCACCGGCGACGGCTGCACCGGCACCTCGCCGAGCCAGATCCGCCCGCTGGTGCCGTCGATCGAGATTGCGTCGCCGGCGCGCACCACCTGCTCGCCCACCGTGAACTCGCCGCGTTCGACGTCGATGCCCAGCGCCTCGGCGCCGCACACGCAGGTCCGGCCCATGCCCCGGGCCACCACCGCGGCGTGCGAGGTCTTCCCGCCGCGCGAGGTGAGCACCCCGGTCGCGGCGATCATGCCGGGCAGGTCGTCCGGGTTGGTCTCCGGCCGGACCAGGATCACCGGTCCGTCGGCCGCCGCCGCGGCGGCGGAGTCGAACACCACCCGCCCGACCGCGGCGCCGGGCGAGGCGCCGACGCCGACCGCGAGCGGCTCGGGCGCGCCGACGGCGTCGAAGGCCGGGAACATCAGCTGGGCGAGCTGCGCCCCGCTGACCCGGGTGAGCGCCTCGTCGGCCGTGATCAGGCCCTCCTCGGCCAGTTGCGCGGCGATCACGAACGCCGCCGCCGCGGTGCGCTTGCCGACCCGGGTCTGGAGCATCCACAGCCGGCCGCGCTCGATGGTGAACTCGACGTCGCACAGGTCGCGGTAGTGCCGCTCCAGCGTCGCCATGATCTCCCGCAGCCGGTGGAAGCTCGCCGGGTCCAGCCGCTCCAGCTCGGTCAGCGGCACCGTGTTGCGGATGCCCGCCACCACGTCCTCGCCCTGCGCGTCGGTCAGGTAGTCGCCGTACACGCCGGGGGCGCCGGTGGCCGGGTCGCGGGTGAAGGCCACACCGGTGCCCGAGTCCGGGCCGAGGTTGCCGAACACCATCGCCATCACGTTGACGGCGGTGCCCAGGTCGTCCGGGATGCGCTCCTGCCGCCGGTAGATCCGGGCCCGCTCCGAGTGCCAGGACTCGAACACCGCGCGCACGGCCAGGAACAGCTGCTCGTGCGGGGCCTGCGGGAAATCGTGCCCGACGTGCCGGGTGAAGATCTTCTTGTACGTCTCGACCAGGTCGCGCAACTGGTCGGCGCCCGGCCCGCCCGGCCCGGCGGTGGCCCGCAGCGCGGCCAGCTCGTGCTCGAACTCCTCGGCCGGGATGCCGTGCACGGTCCGGCCGAACATCTGGATCAGCCGCCGGTACGAGTCCCAGGCGAACCGCTCGTCACCGGTGCGGGCGGCCAGCCCGGCCACGGTGGCGTCGTTGAGCCCGATGTCGAGGATCGTCTCCATCATCCCCGGCATCGAGTACCGCCCGCCGGAGCGCACCGCCAGCAGCAGCGGGTCACGTGGGTCGCCCAGCCACCGGTCCAGCCGCGCCTCGACCTCCCGCAGATGCGCGTTGATCTCCTCGTACAGGCCGTCCGGCGGCGCACCGGTGGCCAGGTACGCCCGGCACGCGTCGGTGGTGACTGTGAACCCGGGCGGCACCGGCAACCCGAGCCGGGTCATCTCGGCGAGGTTCGCGCCCTTGCCGCCGAGCAGGTCGGCCCGGCTGCGGTCACCCTCGATGAAGTCGTAGACGTACTTCGACATGGTCCGGCCTCCTCGGCTGAGTCGTTCCACCTCCTTGGTAGCCGGGCCGGGCGGCGGCGCGGCAGGGCCGGACGGGACACACACCGGGCCGGAGGTCCCGAGAGTGTCGGGGGGTGCCCGTATCGTTCCGGCCGTGACCAACGAGGTGCTGCTCCGCCCGGTGCGCGACGACGACCTGCCCGCCTTCTTCGCCCACGAGCAGGACCCGCAGGCGAACTGGATGGCCGCGTTCGGCCCGAAGGACCCGTCCGACCGGGCCGCGTTCGACGCGCACTGGGCGCGCATCCGCGCCGACGAGCGGATCGTGAACCGCGCCGTCGTCGTCGGCGGCCGGCTGGTCGGGCGGGTGGCCGCGTTCCCGGTCGGCGAGCAGACCGAGGTCAGCTACTGGATCGACGCGGCGCACTGGGGGCGCGGCCACGCCACCGCCGCGCTGCGCGCGCTGCTGCGCGAGGTGCCGCACCGGCCGCTGCACGCCCGCGCCGCGAAGGACAACGCCGCCTCGCTCGCGGTGCTGCGCAAGTGCGGCTTCGTCGTGATCGGCGAGGACTCCGGGTACGCCGCGGGCCGCGGCACCGAGGTCGAGGAGTACGTCCTGGAGCTGCCCGCCGAGGGGGCTGACCAGGCAGACCGCTAGTCTCCCCGGGTGAACTGGCTGGAACTCGTCGGCTGGGCCGGCTCCGCGCTGCTGGTCTGGTCCCTGCTGCAGACCCGGATCCTGCGGCTGCGCGCGCTCAACCTGGTCGGCTGCCTCATCCTGATCGGCTACAACACCGCCGTGCAGGTCTGGCCGATGGTCGGGCTGAACGTGGTGCTCGCCGTGATCAACGTCTGGTACCTGCGCAAGCTGCTGGCGACCCGGCACGACGAGCAGACCTACCAGGTGGTCGAGGTGGGCACCGGTGACGCGTTCCTGGCGCACACGCTGCGGGTGCACGCCGCCGACATCGCCCGGTTCAACCCGGGCTTCCACTGGGATCCGGCCGCCGCCGACCGCTCGGCGTTCCTCGTGGTACGCGCCGACGAGGTGGTCGGCGTGATGCTCTCGCACGCCGAACCGGGCGGCGTGGCCCAGATCGACCTGGACTACGTGACACCGCCGTTCCGCGACTTCACGCCGGGGGAGTTCGTCTACCGGCGCAGCCGGCTGTTCACCGACCGGGGTTTCCGCCGGGTGGTCAGCCCGCCCGGCATGATCGCCCCCTACTACCACCGGCTCGGGTTCCGCCCCGAGGGCGGCGCGTACGTGCTCGACCTGCCGGCCCCCGCCACGAGCGGGTGAACTCGGCACCCGCCGCCCGACGCTCAGTGATCACACAGGATTCAGGCGCGGGCCCGCGGGGCAACAGAGGGCCACGCCGACCGGATCTACCGGCCGGCGAGTCGGCCATCGGCCGACCCGGATCGGGCCGAGGGAGATAACCGGTCGTGCAGAGCTACTGGAGCCAGCTTGCCCTGGTCGGTGTGCTGGTGATCCTCAACGCGGTGTTCGCCGGCAGCGAGATGGCCCTGGTCTCCCTGCGCGACAGCCAGGTGCAGCGGCTGGAGCGCAGCAGCCGCGGCGGACGGACCCTCGCCCGTCTCGCGAAGGACCCGAACCGGTTCCTGGCCACGATCCAGATCGGCATCACACTCGCCGGGTTCCTGGCCTCCGCCGCCGCCGCGGTGTCCCTGGCCCGGCCGCTCGTCCCGCTGCTGGGCGTCTTCGGCAACGCCGCCGAGACCGTCGCCATCGTCGCTGTCACGCTGGTGCTCACGTTCGTCACGCTCGTCTTCGGTGAGCTGGCCCCGAAGCGGATCGCCATGCAGTCGGCCGAGCGGTGGGCGCTGCTGGTGGCCCGTCCGCTGAACGTGCTGTCCAGCATCACCCGGCCCGCCGTCTGGCTGCTGGGCGCGACCACCGACCTGGTGGTACGCCTGTTCGGCCTGGACCCGAAGGCCGAGCCGGACGAGATCGGCCCGGACGAGCTGCGCGACATCGTGGCCGGCAACCACGGCTTCACCAAGGAACAGCGCACGATCATCGCCGGCGCGGTGGAGATCGCCGACCGGCAGTTGCGGGCGGTGCTCGTACCCCGGTTGCAGGTCTTCACGCTCGACAGCGGCACCACCGCGGAGGCCGCGCGGCTCGTCCTGGCGGCGACCGGCCACTCCCGGGCGCCGGTGGTCCGCCACGGCGGCCTGGACGAGGCGGTGGGCGTGATCCACCTGCGGGACCTGGTCGGCGTCTCCGACGACCGGCCGGTCGACGAGATCGCCCGACCGCCGATGCTGCTGCCCGACTCGCTGCCGGTGGTCGACGCGCTGCGCCAGTTCAAGGCCGAGCGCCAGCACATCGCGCTCGTGGTCGACGAGCGCGGCGCGGTCGACGGGATCGTGACGCTGGAGGACATCCTGGAGGAGATCGTCGGCGAGATCTACGACGAGACCGACCGGGACCTGCGCGCCGTGCGCACCGAGGCCGACGGCACGCTGGTGCTGCCCGGCACGTTCCCGGTGCATGACCTGACCGACCTGGGCGTGGAGCTGCCGAACCGGCCGGCCGGCGACTACACCACTGTCGCCGGGCTGGTGCTGATCTGCCTCGGGCACATCCCGACGGTGGCGGGGGAGCAGGTGACCGTGGACGGCTGGGAGCTGTCGGTGGCCGGCGTCGACCAGCGGGCCATCACCGAGGTGCACGTCCGCCGCCGCGGCCGCCACGACGGCTCCCCGGACGGCGACACCACCGACGGCGCCGCCGGCCCGGCCGACGCCCCCGAACTCGACGAGGCACGCCGCTGACCGGCCCCGGCCGGGCCCCCGGCACCCGGCTCAACGGTGCCCGGCCGGCGGGCCGAACGGGAAGCCGGGCACCGGTGGAAGCAGCTGCACCGCGTCGGCGGGCAGCTGGCGGGTGCTCCGCCCGACCAACCGGGCGATCACCCGCAGTAGCCACGGCCCGGACGGGTGCAGCTCGGGGCCGATCAGCCGGCTGATCACCCGGGTCCACCAGTGCCCGGCGACGATCACGTCGGTGATCCGCAGCCGGTCCGGCGGCCACCCGCCGCGCACCACCACGTCCACCACCCGGCCCAGCCGCCGCCCGTGCAGGTCGTACGCGGTGCGGCCGAGCAGCTCACCCGCTCGCACGACCGGACCCCGGAATGCGCTCGATCAGGTGCCGGCGCAGCCACGCCTCCACCGGTGACGGCGGCAGGTCCGTCGCCGGGCAGCGCAGCCGCACCGCACTGTCCACCCGGGCGACCTGGGACAGCGGTACGCGCAACGGCGGCACCGGCGGGTCGTCGGTGAACCGGTCCGCCACCGCCACCAGCAGCCGCCCGACCCGCCCGCCGATCCGCTCGCCGAGCGCGCCCTGCCCGGTGAGCAGGCTGTCCACGTACGGGTAGCCCTCGTCGTCGACGGCGAACGCGATGTCGTCGACGCGCCCGACCAGCAACCCGTCCACGTCGACGATCTGCCGGTCGAGCAGCCGCCTGGCGAGCTGAACCCTCATGGCCCCATCCCCGTCATGATCGCCAGTGGGATCGCCGCCACCGAGGCCGCGACGATGAGCAGCAGGAACACCGCGCCGAGCAGGTTCAGCCACCGCCCGTTGACCCGGTCGCCGAGATACCCGCGGTCGTTGGCCACGACCAGGATCGGCAGGTACGTCAGCGGCAGCACCACCGCGCTCAGCACCAGCATGTACTCGGTCAGCCGCACCGGGTCCACAGTCGTCATCAGCATCACCACACCGAGCAGCAGACCGACGAGCAGCACGCTGTGGAACCGGGCCGCCTCCCGAGGGCGGACCCGCTTGCCCCACTGCCACCCGAAGTACTGCGCCGCCGCGTACGCCGCCGACAGCCCGGTCTCCAGCGCCGCGCCGAACGTCACCGCGAAGAACGCCAGCACCGCGGCGGCCAGGCCGGCGCCGCCGAGCGCCGTCGCCACCGGCCGCGCCACCTCGTCGAGCGTGCCCAACGACGCCTCGGACGGGTGGTAGGCCACCGTCGCCACGGCGACCAGCGACAACGCCAGGAACCCGCCCACCGGGAAACCGATCAGCACGTTCGAGCGGGCCCGCGCCAGGTCCGCCGCGCCCCACCGCTCCTCGACGCCGCCGGAGGAGAAGAAGAACACCTCGTACGGGCTCACAGTCGAGGCGAACAACGCCACAGCCACGAACCAGTACAGCGGCCAGCCGTGCCCGGACGCGCTGACCTGCCACACGCCCTGCCCGAGTGCCGGCCAGTCGGTCGGCAGCGCCACCAGCGCGACAGCGAACACCAGGAGGGTCAGCCCGGCCAGGCCGAAGATCCGCTCCATCAGCTCGAACCGCAGCCGCCACAGCACCAGCCAGACGGCCAGCGCCGCGAGCGGCACCCAGAACAGGTGGCTCAGCCGGGTCGCCAGTTGCAGCGCCAACGCCACCCCACCCAGCTCCGCGGCGAGCGTGACCACCGTGACCAGCCACGACGCGACCAGGTTGAGCAGCGCCACGCGCGGCCCGAGACGCTCCCGGACCAGGTCGAACACCGCCCGTCCGCTCACCGCCGCGATCCGGCCGGCCATCTCCGCGTACGCGCAGATGCCGACCACCCCGACCAGCAGCACCCAGGTGTGGGCCATGCCGAACAGCGCGCCGGCCTGACTGGCCGCCACCAGGTCACCGATGTCGACGAAGCCGCCGACCGCCGACAGCACGCCGAGCGTGGCGGCGAACAGCTTCCTCACGTCGGATCGGGAGCGGATGTCCTCACCGAGGCGACGATATCGGCGTCAGTGCCCCTTTTCGGGCTGAATCGGCGAGCCCGCGGATGTCAGGCGGCGGTGAGGTTCTGCAGCCGTACCTGACCGCGCGCCACCAGCCGGCCGTCGACGTCGGTGATCTCCACGAGCCAGAGCTGCTGGCTGCGGCCCCGGTGCACCGGCGTGCCGACAGCCGTCAGCTCGCCGTCCCGCACCGCGCGCAGGAAGTCGGTCTGGTTCGACACCCCGACCACGTTGCCCTTGTCGCCCAGCCAGAGTGCGCCACCGATGCTCGCCGCCGTCTCCACCACCGAGCAGTAGACGCCGCCGTGCTGGATCCCGTACGGCTGGTGCAGCTCCGGGCGCACCTTCCAGCGGATCACCACCCGGTCCCCGCTGACCTCGTCGAACGTCAGGCCCAGCAGGGCCACGAAGCCACCGGTCATGTTCGGCATGTCCACCGCGGTTCCTCCTCGCGTTCGACGGCGCCGCCAGCCTAGTCGGCCGCACCTCGGCAAACCCGGTACGGGCCGGGCCCGGGAATGGGGGAGAATCGGTGACCGTGACCGACAGCAACCTCCCGCAGGGGCGGGACTCCCTGACCGACGACCTGCTGTGGCGGGGCCTGATCCAGGACTCGACCGGCCTCGACGAACTGCGCGAGCTGCTCGACGGCGGGAGCACCACCTTCTACGTGGGCTTCGACCCCACCGCGCCGAGCCTGCACATCGGCAACCTGATGCAGGTCGTCATGGCCCGCCGGCTCCAGCAGGCCGGGCACCGTCCGCTGCTGCTCGTCGGTGGCGCCACCGGGCAGATCGGCGACCCGAAGGAGAGCGCGGAGCGGACGCTGAACCCGCCCGAGGTGATCGCCGGCTGGGTGGAGCGCATCCGCGAGCAGCTCTCGCCGTTCGTCACGTACTCCGGGGAGAACGCGGCGCAACTGGTCAACAACCTGGACTGGACCGGCGAGATGTCGGTGGTGGAGTTCCTCCGGGACGTCGGCAAGCACTTCCCGGTGAACAAGATGCTCGCCCGCGAGGTGGTCAAGGCGCGGCTGGAGACGGGCATCAGCTACACCGAGTTCAGCTACCAGCTCCTCCAGGCCAACGACTACTTCGAGCTGCACCGCCGGCACGGCTGCCGGCTCCAGTACGGCGGCTCCGACCAGTGGGGCAACATCACCGCCGGGGTGGACTACATCCGGCGGCGCGGCGCCGGGCCGGTGGAGGCGTTCACCACGCCGCTGGTCACCAAGGCCGACGGCACCAAGTTCGGCAAGAGCGAGACCGGCACGGTCTGGCTCGACCCGCAGATGACCAGCCCGTACGCGTTCTACCAGTTCTGGGTCAACGCCGACGACCGGGACGTCAGCCGCTACCTGCGGTACTTCAGCTTCCGCTCCCGTGAGGAGCTGGAGGAACTTGAGAAGGCCACAGCGGAACGCCCGCAGGCGCGCCTGGCCCAGCGGGCGCTCGCCGAGGAGCTGACCACGCTCGTGCACGGCGAGCGGGAGACGGCCCAGGCGGTCGCCGCGAGCCAGGCGCTGTTCGGGCGCGGCTCGCTCGACGAGCTGGCCCCGGAGACGCTGCGCGCCGCGCTGACCGAGGCCGGCCTGGTGCACCTCGACGAGCTGCCGGACGTGGCCGGCCTGCTCAAGGAGTCGGGCCTGGTGCCGAGCATGAAGGAGGCACGGCGGGTCATCGCCGAGGGCGGCGCGTACGTCAACAACACGCGCATCTCCGAGGTGGACGCCACCGTGTCGGCGGACGACCTGCTGCACGGCCGCTACCTCGTACTGCGCCGGGGCAAGCGCTCGTTTGCGGGCGTCGAGCTGCGCGGATAGCCGCCTGTCGACTGTGTGACGCGGGACGCGCCCAGCGGATTTGACGATCACTCCGTTGGGCGCGTAACTTTCTCTCTGCCAGCGCGGAACGGACGAAACAGGGCGAAAGACCTGGAAGGCCGGAGCGCAGGACCTGAGAACCGGGTGGTGCCCCGGATTCGCCGGGAGGCGGATTTGGCGAGGCGGAACCGACCGGGTAAGGTTCTCGGCCGGTAGGGAAACGGACGGGCCAGCGGGAAAACCGCGGGCGGCCGGCCTACCGAATTCCTCGGAACGACCGACGGAAGTCGGTTGAATCGGGGTGCCCGGTAAAAGGTGACGCACGACAAACTGGTTGACACCGGTTTGACACGGCAGAAACCACCGGGTAACGTAGTAAAAGTGCCCGGCGCGAGAGCGGCGGGTGGTTGAACGAAATGCCCCGGCTGGGGGTTCCGCTGGTGGCGGTGCTTCTGGTTGGTGTGTGGTTGTTCTTTGAGAACTCAACAGGGTG
>NZ_LEKG01000227.1:0-9703 GCF_001029515.1 Micromonospora sp. RV43
AGCTGGGGGAGGGCGTGTGAGCGCGGCGGAGATCATCGCCAGGCTGGCGGCGGCGGCACAGAAGCTGGACGAGGCCAAGGCGCGCACCGCCGCTGCCGCGCAGGACGCGGCCGAGGCGCGGGCGCTGGTGGCGGGCGCGCTGGAGGGGGCCACGGCGGGCCCGCTGATCGGGGTCATCGACTCCTATCGGCAGGCGCTGGCGCAGGCCGCGCAGGGCGGGGAACCGGCCCGGCAGCACGTGCAGGAGACCATCGCGAAGGTGCAGGCGCTGGGCAACTGAGCCCGGTCCGGCATGCCGGTTTGTGCTGAGGGCGCGACAAGGGTTACCGCCGCGTAACTTTTCATTGACGTGTGTGAAATCGGACACGCATCATCGTGACCACGATCGATCGGATCCCACCCGTCCCCCCGGGTCCGCCCGGGTGCCTCCCCCCGGAGGTGCAGCCCATGCTGCTCCGAACGATCCTGGCCGCCACCACCGCCGCCACCGTCCTGCTCGTCCCGGCCGCCGCCCAGGCCGCCACCGCCGAACCCGCCACCCCGTCGAACACGGCCGCCGTCGCCACCGCCGCGCAACGGGCCGCCGCCGCGGCCGCCGACCCGGTGATCGTGGTCGGTGGCCTGAGTGGAATCTCCATCGCGTACGAGCCGATCGCCGTCCGGCTGCGCGCCGACGGCTACCGGGTCTCGATCTTCCAGTTGCCGAACCTCGGTCTCGGCGACATCCGCGAGTCCGCCCGGGCGTTGTCGTCCTACGTGGACCGGGTCCGCGCCACCACCGGCGCGGCCCGCGTCGACCTGGTCGGCCACTCCGAGGGCGGGCTGGTCAGCCGCTGGTACGTCAAGTACCTCGGCGGCGCCGCCACCGTCGACCAGTACGTCAGCCTGGGCAGCCCGCAGTACGGCACCTACGTCGCGAATCTGGTCGCCGTCCTCGGGCTGGGCAGCTGCGCCGGTGTGATCGCCTGCCAGCAGATGACCATCGGGTCGAGCTTCCTCGCCGACCTCAACGCCGGGGACGACACGCCCGGCCCGGTCCGCTGGGCCACCGTGCGCACCTGGCAGGACGAGCTGGTCCGGCCGGTCGACAACGCCGTGCTCGCCGACGGCGCGACGAACATCCTGGTGCAGGCCTGGTGCCCGCTGCGGGTCGTCGGCCACCTCGGGCTGGTGCTGGACGGCACCACGTACACGGCGGTGCGCCAGGTGCTCGCCGGCGCCCCGGTCCAGCCGAACTGCTTCGCGGTCTGAGCCACGTGCCCGGACCCGCCGTCGCGCGGGTCCGGGCACGTCCGGCCGGGCCCCGGTGCAGCGCCGGCCGGGTCCGGGCGGTCAGTCCGCGTCCCGTCCCCTGATCACGTCGGCGGCCCGCCAGGCCAGCGCGGTCACCGGGGCGCTGGTCCAGCCGGCCACCATCACCGGCAGCACCGACGCGTCGACCACCCGCAGC
Source organism: Micromonospora sp. RV43 (assembly GCF_001029515.1). Lineage (NCBI taxonomy): Bacteria > Bacillati > Actinomycetota > Actinomycetes > Micromonosporales > Micromonosporaceae > Micromonospora > Micromonospora sp. RV43. The sequence continues at coordinate 1,451 of NZ_LEKG01000227.1, forward strand.
CCGTCCACGCCGCGTACCCGCAACTGCTGGTCGACCACGTGCTCGTCGCCGGTGCCCATCGCGCAGGTGCCGATCGCGTGGTAGCCGCAGTAGCCGCGTGCCACAGCCGCCTCGACGATCTCCGCGTCGGTGGTGGTCGCCGTTCCGGGCACCGTCTCGGCCTGGATGCGCTTCGCGATCGGGCCGGTGCCGAAGAACTCCCGCATCCGGCGGAACAGGTCCACCGCCACCCGCCGGTCGTGCTCCGTGGTGAGGTAGTTCGCCACGATGGCCGGCGGCGTACGCGGGTCCGCGTCGGTGATCGTCAGGCTGCCCTCGCTGTCCGGCCGGGTGACGGTGCCCAGGCACATCAGGCCCGGCTCCCGCTCCAGCTCCAGCGCCTTGCCGGGGCGCGGCGGGGCGGCCGAGAACGGCGCCATCAGCAGGTGCGCGTCCGGGCGATCCAGCTCCGGCCGGGACTTGAGGTGGGCCGCCACGTCCAGCACCGGCAGGGCGAGCGGTCCGCCCCGGGTGAGCAGCCAGCGCAGCGTCGCCCGGGCCTGCCCGAGCGGGCTGCCGATGGTCATGTTGTGGCCGCCGGGTTCGGCGAGGCGGTACTGGAGCACGATCGACCGGTGCTCGCGCAGCCCGGTGCCGACCCGGGGCCGGTCGAGCAGCACCGGCACCCCTGCCGCGCGCAGCGTGTCCGCCGGGCCGATGCCGGAGACCTGCAACAGGTGCGGGGTGGCCAGGGCGCCCGCGGCGAGGATCACCTCACCCGCCGCCCGGTACGTGGTCTCCCCGCCGCCGCGCGCCACCCGTACACCTGTGGCGCGGCCACCCTCGACGAGCACCCGCAGGACGACGGCGCCGACCTCGACGGTCAGGTTGGGCCGGCGCCGCACCGGGTGCAGGAACGCGTCCGCGGCACTGACCCGGCGTCCGGCGCGGATCGTGGCGGTGGGGTAGCCGATCCGCTCGTCGTCGTGGGCGTCCAGGTCGTCGGCGCGGCGCCAGCCCAGCTCGGCGCCGGTCGCCACCATCTCCTCGGCGAGCGGGTCGGTGCCGGTGGCGACGGACAGCCGCACCGGACCGCCGGTGCCCCGGTGCGGCGCGGGCCCGAGCGGGTGGTCCTCCAACTGCGGGAACACCCGCCGCATCGCCGACCAGCCCCAGCCCAGCGGTTCGAGGGCGTCCCAGTCCCGGGCCGCGCCGCGGCTCCAGATCATGCCGTTCACCGACGTGGAGCCGCCGATCATCCGTCCGCGCTGCCAGATCTCCTGGCGGCCCGGCCCGGTGGTGGCCGGGTAGTGCCAGGCGGTGCGCCGGTCGTCCATCAGCCGGGAGAACGCCTTCGGCACCCGCACGTACGGGCTGCGGTCCCAGCCGCCCGCCTCCAGCAGCAGCACCCGCGTCCCCGGATCCTCGGTGAGGCGGTTCGCCAGTACGCACCCCGCCGCGCCGGCCCCCACGATGACGTAGTCGAACTCCTCCACAGCGGACCCCCACTCGCGAGAATCCCTCTGACAGTAGTTGCTCGATCACAGTCCGCGAAAGGGGCGGGTCGACGGAGGTGCGGCGGCCGGCTCAGGTTGCCTTGGCCAGCGCCTCGAACTCGTCGTCGGTCAGCTCCACCCCGGCCGCCGCCACGTTCTCCTCCAGGTGCGCCACCGACGACGTACCGGGGATCGGCAGCATCACCGGCGACCGGCGCAGCAGCCAGGCCAGCGCGAGCTGCGCCGGGGTGGCGCCGTGCGAGGTCGAGATCGCGTCGAGCGGGCCGCCGGGCCGGGCCAGGTTGCCGGTGGCGATCGGGAACCACGGGATGAACGCCAGGTCGTGGCGCTCGCAGTGCTCCAGCACGTCCTCCGCGCTGCGGTCGGCCAGGTTGTAGAGGTTCTGCACGGACACGATCGGCGCGATCGCCCGGGCCGCCTCGATCTCCTCGACGCTGACCTGGGACAGCCCGATGTGCCGGATCTTGCCCTCCTGGCGCAGCAGCGCCAGCTCGCCGAGCTGGTCGGCCAGTGGCACCTTCGCGTCGATGCGGTGCAGCTGGTAGAGCGGGATGCAGTCCAGGCCCAGGTGGCGCAGGCTCAGCTCGCACTGCTGGCGCAGGTACTCCGGGCGGCCCACCGGCCGCCAGTCGTCCGGGCCGGAGCGGGTCAGCCCGGCCTTCGTCGCGATGACCAGGTCGTCGGCGTACGGGTGCAGCGCCTCGCGGATCAGCAGCTCGCTGACGAACGGCCCGTACGAGTCGGCGGTGTCGATGAACGTGACGCCCAGCTCGTACGCGCGGCGCAGCACCCGGACCGCCTCGGCCGGGTCCTTCGGGTCGCCCCACACGCCGGGGCCGGTGAGCTGCATCGCCCCGTAGCCGAGGCGGTCGACCGGCAGGTCGCCACCGATCCGGTAGCTGCCCGACGCCTTGGCGGGCTGGGTGCTGGTGGCCATTCGCGGTCCTCCTGTGCTCGTACGTACCTCGTGGGGCGGTGCTGCGCCCCGACCCCTGGACATTCCCCGAATCGTGGCGGCGAAGCACCGGCAGTTGCGGCGAGCGGCCCCGGCGCACCGGGCCGCCGTGGGAGGCTGGGCGGGACGGTGGTCAGGAGGTGCGCATGGCCGCGACGCCACGGCTCGACTTCGCGCTGGACACGTACGAGTGCATCGTGCTCTACCCGGGGCCCTCGGGACGGGCCCTGCCGGACGAGACAGTGCAGCGGTTGCAGGCCGAGCACCTCCAGCACATGCGGGCGCTGCAACGGCGCGGCATCGTGCTCGTGGACGGGTCGGTCGACGGCCCGGCCCGGGAACCCGACCCGCCGATCGGTTTCGGCCTGGCCCGGACCGGCTCGGTGGACGACGTCCGCAGCGTCATGGAGGCCGACCCGGCGGTGCAGGCCGGGCTCTACCGGGTCGAGGTGCTCACCTTCCTCTGCCCGGCCGGCTCACTGGAGTTCCCGCTGGTCAAGACGGAGAGCTGAGGCTCCGCGCGAGCCCCTCCGACGGCACCGCCCACTGCCGCGTACCCAGTGCCCGCCCACGGCCGGACGGCCGGGCGCGGCGGCCCCACAGTGCCCCCGGCCGGCCCGTGACGGGGAGCGGTACGATTTCTCACCGCGCGGTCGCCGATGCCCGCCACACGACGTTCCGGTGCGGTACGCCTACCGCCCGCCCACGCGGTTGACGCGCGTCGTTGGACAAATGTTCCGCAGTCCGCAAGGGGTCGGCCGGGAGGCCGATCCGGAGGAGAGACTAGCCTGATGGGCGTGACACGCCGCGCGAAGATCGTCTGCACTCTCGGCCCCGCAACCGCCTCCCCGGAGCGTATCCGCGGGCTCGTAGAAGCCGGCATGAACGTGGCGAGGCTCAACTTCAGCCACGGCAGTCACGCCGACCACGAATCGGTCTACCGGTTGGTCCGGGAGGCCGCCGAGGCGTCCGGGCGCCCGGTCGCGGTGCTCGCCGACCTCCAGGGGCCCAAGATCCGGCTGGGCCGGTTCGCCGACGGCCCGCACGAGTGGCGCACCGGCGACTCCGTCGTGATCACCGGCGACGAGGTGGTGGGCACCAAGGAACGGGTCTCCTGCACCTACCGCAAGCTGCCGCAGGAGGTGAAGCCGGGCGACCGGCTGCTGATCGACGACGGCCGGGTCGCGGTCGAGGTCAGCGACGTCACCGGCAACGACATCCGGTGCCTGGTCACCGAGGGCGGCCCGGTCTCCAACAACAAGGGCGTCTCGCTGCCGAACGTCGCGGTGAGCGTCCCGGCCCTGTCCGACAAGGACGCCGAGGACCTGCGCTTCGCCCTCGGCCTCGGCGTCGACCTGGTCGCGCTCTCCTTCGTCCGCTCGCCGGAGGACATCAAGCTCGTCCACTCGATCATGGACGAGGAGGGCGTGCGCCGCCCGGTCCTGGCCAAGGTCGAGAAGCCGGAGGCGGTCGACCACCTGGAGGCGATCGTGCTCTCCTTCGACGGGGTCATGGTCGCCCGCGGCGACCTCGGCGTCGAACTGCCGCTGGACCAGGTGCCGCTGGTGCAGAAGCGTGCCGTGCAGCTGTGCCGGGAGAACGCCAAGCCGGTCATCGTGGCCACCCAGATGCTCGACTCGATGATCGAGAACTCCCGCCCGACCCGCGCCGAGGCCTCCGACGTGGCCAACGCGGTGCTCGACGGCGCGGACGCGGTGATGCTCTCCGGCGAGACGAGCGTCGGCAAGTACCCGGTGCTCACCGTCAGCACCATGGCGAAGATCATCACCACCACCGAGGCCGGCTCGATCGCCGTCCCCCGGTTGCAGCACGACCCGCGTACGCACGGCGGCGCGCTCACAGTCGCCGCCTCGTCGATCGCCCGGGCCATCGGCGCCAAGGCCATGGTCGCGTTCTCGCAGACCGGTGACACCGTCAAGCGGCTGGCCCGGCTGCACTGCGACCTGCCGCTGCTGGCGTTCACGCCGGTGCCGGAGGTGCGCAACCAGCTCGCGCTCTCCTGGGGCGTGGAGACGTTCCTGATGCCGTTCGTCGAGCACACCGACGACATGTTCCGCCAGGTCGACCAGGCGCTGCTCGGCCTCAACCGGGCCAACCCGGGTGACTACGTGGTGATCGTGGCGGGCAGCCCGCCCGGCACCCCCGGCTCCACCAACACGCTGCGCGTGCACCAGCTCGGTTCGCTGGTCGACGCCGCTTCGGCGCGAGCCCTCCAGTGAGTGATGGCGCAGTGGCGACCGGGCAGGCGGCGGTCGACCAGCTGCTGGAGGTGCTCGACCTCGCCCGTACCGGGGAGATGACCTTCCGGGGGATGAGCCCGCAGGTGGGCCCGCAGCGGGTCTACGGCGGGCAGGTCGCCGGCCAGGCCCTGGTCGCAGCAGGCCGCACAGTCGACGCGGAGCGGGCCGTGCACTCCCTGCACGGCTACTTCGTGCGCCCCGGCGACCCGGCCGAGCCGATCGAGTACCAGGTGGAGAACGTCCGTGACGGCCGCTCCTTCTCGGTGCGTCGCTCGGTGGCGTTGCAGCACGACAAGCCGATCTTCTTCATGTCGGCGTCGTTCCAGCGGCAGGAGGAAGGGCTGGACCACCACGCCCCGCTCCCGCCGGACGTACCCGGCCCGGACGACGTGCCGACCATGACCGACCGGCTCTCCCGCTACCCGGAGCGCCTCGGCATCTGGGGGATGATCCCGCGCCCGATCGACGTGCGCTACGTCGGCGAGCCCGGCTGGGTCCGCCCCGGCGACCGCCCGGCCGAACCGCACCAGCGGGTGTGGATGCGCCTGGACGGCAAGCTGCCGGACGATCCGCTGCTGCACGCGTGCGCCCTCACGTACGCCTCCGACCTGACCCTGCTGGACTCGGTGCTGTCGGTGCACGGCGAGGTGTGGGGCCCGGGCGGTGTGGTCGGCGCGAGCCTCGACCACGCGCTGTGGTTCCACAGGTCGTTCCGCGCCGACGAGTGGTTCCTGTACGACTGCTGGAGCCCGTCCGCATCGGGCGCCCGCGGCCTGGCCACGGGCCGGATGTTCACCACCGACGGCCGGCACATCGCCAGCGCCGTGCAGGAGGGGCTGCTGCGGCGCGTCGGCGGCTGAGAGCCCGATCGGTGATCGTCCGGGTGCGGGTCGGGGGGCCGGCCCGCACCGCAGCGGACTAACCTGGCCGTATGCGTCTCTCCGCCCGGGTCGACTATGCCCTCCGCGCGGCCGCTGAGCTGGCCTCGGTCGCGGTCGGGGGGACCACTGGGCGGAGCCGGCCGGTGACCGCCGAGCAGATCGCCCGCGCGCAGGACATCCCGCCGAAGTTCCTGGAGAGCATCCTGCTGCAACTGCGCCGGGGCGGCATCGTGCACGCCCAGCGTGGCCCCGAGGGCGGCTACTGGCTGGCCCGGCCGGCCGGGGAGATCTCCCTGGCCGAGGTGATCCGCGTCATCGACGGTCCGCTCGCGCACGTACGCGGGCAGCGCCCGGAACAGCTCGGCTACCAGGGTGCGGCCCGCGCGTTGCAGGACGTCTGGATCGCGTTGCGGGCCAGCGAGCGGGAGATCCTCGAGCTGGTCACCATCGCCGACGTGGCCGCCGGCGCGCTGCCCGGCCGGGTCAACGAGCTGGCCGCCGACCCGCGCGCCTGGAGCTGACGCCGGCTTCCGCACACCCCGGCACACCGTCCGGCGTCTCCTACCAACCGGATGGGGGACTTGACCCGGGGCGCCTCCGTGCCGCATTGTCGACCAAGTTGATAGGAGATACCGAAAAGTCAGGGGGCGCTCGTGCGCAAGCTGCTGGTCCTCGCCCTCGTCGGGCTCGCCGCGCAACTCGTCGACGGCGCGCTCGGCATGGCGTACGGGCTGACCTCCTCGACGCTTCTCCTGTTCGCCGGTGTGGCACCGGCCGCCGCGTCCGCCTCGGTGCACCTGGCCGAGATCGGCACCACGCTCGCCGCGGGCGTCTCGCACTGGCGATTCGGTAACGTCGACTGGCGGGTGGTCGGCCGCATCGCGCTGCCCGGCGCGATCGGCGCGTTCGCCGGGGCGACGTTCCTCAGCTCCATCTCCACCGAGGCCGCGGCGCCGTGGATGGCCGCCATCCTGTTCACGCTCGGCGCGTACCTGCTGGTGCGGTTCTCCCGGCCGCTGCGCGCCAACCGCGCGGCCGGCCGGCTGCGCAGCCGCTTCCTCGCCCCGCTCGGCCTGGTCGCCGGCTTCGTCGACGCCACCGGCGGCGGTGGCTGGGGGCCGGTCGCCACCCCGGCGCTGCTCGTCTCCGGCCGGATGGAACCCCGCAAGGTCATCGGCTCGGTGGACACCTCCGAGTTCGTGGTGGCCGGCGCGGCCAGCATCGGCTTCCTCATCGGCCTGGGCTCCGAGGGTTTCCTGCTGCCCACTGTGGCCGCTCTCCTGGTCGGCGGCCTGATCGCCGCGCCGATCGCGGCCTGGCTGGTCCGCATCGTCCCCGCCCAGCTGCTCGGCGCCGTGATCGGCGGTGTGATCGTGCTGACGAACGCCCGCACGCTGCTGAGCGCCGGCGGCGTGGGCGGCTCGGTGCCGGTGGTGGTGTACGTGCTGCTCGGCGTCGCGTGGCTGGTCGCCGTCGGGCTGGCGGTGCGCGCCCTGCGCCGTACCCGCCGGGCACGCGCCACAGTCGAGGCGGCCCTCGCCGACGGCCCTGCTCCGGCAGGAGAGCCTGCCGCGTCGGCGGAGCCGGCGGAGTTCGCCAAGCCGGGTGAGTCCGCCGCGCAGGCAGAGCCCGCGGCGTCGGGGGAGCCCGCGGCGTCGGGGGAGTCCGCCGAGGCCGCGGAGTCGCGGAAGCTCGCCGCCGCCGTCGAAGGCTGAGCCTCTGGGCCTTCCCGGGGCGCGCCCGCACCCGCGAGGGGTGTTCCTCGGCGTGTCGCCCTCCGGAGACACAAGCCCTCCAACCGATATGCCTCTCGGTCATATTTATGACCGAGAGGCATATCGGTTGTCGGCTGTCCCTTCTCGCCGCCCGCCGCGACTCTGCCGTGCCGCCGACCTGCCGTGCCGCCGACCTGCCGTGCCGCCGACCTGCCGTGCCGCCGTGCCAGCCGCCGCCGCGTCGGGACGGGGTGAAGGGCGCGTGCGACGTGCTCGGTGAGTCCGGCGCTTGTGGGCGTGTCCAGCGGTGACCTAGGCTGACGGAGCGCGGAGCCGAATCATGGACGTCGATGTGTTGACGTCGCTCGTCGCGTCAGGGCACGAATTCGCCGGTCCGGGCAGGCCGGCGCTCGCCCCGTGCCTGACCTCCGCGAAAGGCATTCCCCGTGCACCTCACCACCCCACGCCGCCGGATCGCGCTGCTCGCCGCGGCTTCGGCGGTCACCCTGTCGGCCGGCGCGCTCACCACGATGACCGCCGCGGCGGCTGCCGCCGCCTGCCGGGTCGACTACCGGATCACCAACCAGTGGAGCGGCGGCTTCGGCGCCGACGTGACAGTGACGAACCTCGGCGATCCGGTCAACGGCTGGACCCTCGGCTGGAGTTTCGCCGCCGGCCAGCAGGTCGTCCAGGCGTGGAACGCGACTGTCAGCCAGTCCGGCGCCCAGGTCAGCGCCTGCGACGCCGGCTACAACGCGGCCATCGGCACCGGCGGCACCGCGAACTTCGGCTTCAACGGCTCGTGGAACAACGCGTCGAACCCGGTCCCGGCCGCGTTCACGCTCAACGGCACCGCCTGCACCGGCGCGCCGTCCACCAGCGCGCCACCGTCGACGCCACCACCGAGCACGCCCGCGCCCACCACGCCTCCGCCGTCCACACCCC
>NZ_LEKG01000228.1:0-9553 GCF_001029515.1 Micromonospora sp. RV43
CTTTGCGCCCGCAGAATGTCCGATAGGTACGTTACGAGGGGCACCAAAGCGCAAGATCGACGACGAGGGCGGCTCAGGTCTTGGAGATCTTGGTAGGGAATGGCCCTCATGAGGGCCCGATCGCTCCAAGATCTCTCGGGATCTCGTGATGCGGGACGGCCTTCTCTGCAGTCAAGATGCGCGGTCGGCTCGGGCAGGCGAATGTGGCTCGACGTCGCGAGGCGCGCGTGGTCGGAATGTCGACGTGAGCGGACGAGCCGAGGCAGCGGGCGGGGAGGGCGGGGCCGGACGGAGATGTCCGCGGTGGACGGTGACGTCGGTGTGCCGTCCCCGGGGTGAAATGCGGCGGTGGGATGTCGGTGGGGTGGGGCAGACTGCGGGGCATGCCGATCCGCTCCGTCACCGACCTGACCACTGCGCTCGACGCCGGGCAGACGGTCAAGTACCTGCACTTCTGGGGGCACCGGCCACGGCCTGACGGCAGCGTCGGCGCGAGCTGCCTGAGCCAGTGGTGGCCGGCGGCGTTCACAGTCGACGGCCGGGAGTTCGCCACCGCCGAGCACTGGATGATGTGGCACAAGGCCACGCTCTTCGGGGACCACGCGATCGCCGAGCGGGTGCTGGCCGCCGGGCATCCGCACCGGGCCAAGGCGCTCGGCCGGCAGGTCCGCGACTTCGACGAGGCGACCTGGGCAGCCCGCCGCTACGAGATCGTGGTGGCCGGCAGCGTCGCCAAGTTCGGCCGGCACGAGCCGTTGCGGCGGTTCCTGCTCGGCACCGGCGACCGGGTGCTCGTCGAGGCCAGCCCGACCGACCGGATCTGGGGCATCGGCCTGACCGCCGACGATCCACGGGCTGCCGACCCGGCTACCTGGCGGGGCGACAACCTGCTCGGGTTCGCCCTGATGGAGGCGCGCGCCACGCTCGCCGGCCGAGGGGGTGACGCCTGACCCCGGGCCGGGGGTCCGGGTAACGTGCTGCGGCGTGACCGCGTACTCGCACTGCTCGTTCTGCGGCGCTGCCTACCCGGCGGACTCCGGGTGGCCGCGTGTCTGTTCCTCCTGCGGCGAGACGGTGTGGCGCAATCCGCTGCCGGTGGCGGTGGCGGTGCTGCCGGTCCGCACGCCGGAGGGGCTCGGCGTGGTGGTGGTACGCCGCGACATCGAACCGGCCCGGGGGCAGCTCGCGCTGCCGGGCGGCTTCATCGAGTACGGCGAGGAGTGGTCCGAGGCGCTCGTGCGTGAGCTGCGCGAGGAGACCGGGCTGCGGGCCGAGGCCGGCGAGGCGCGACTGTTCGCGGTGCACGGCGCTCCGGCGGGCGGCACCATGATGGTCTTCGGCGTGCTGCCCGAGCGGCCGGTCGGTGACCTGCCGCCGTCGGCGCCGACCGAGGAGGCCACCGAGTGGCTGGTGCTCACCGATCCGGTCGAGCTGGCCTTCTCCACGCACACCCGGGTGCTGGCCGACTTCCTCGCCGAGCAACGCCCGATCTGACCGGAACCGGGGGCCGCCCGATCTGACCGGAACCCGGGGGCCGCCCGATCTGGCCGAGGCGACCCCGGGCAGCTCCCGGCCCTGACCGCGACGAATCCGGCAGCGCCGGACGGCCCGGCACGCTCCAGCCCGGAAACGGGCGCGGCGGGGTCAGACGCGGGCCGGGACCGGCCGGGGTGAGAACGGCACGGCGGCCGGCGCCTCGGTCTCCGGCTCGCCGGCCGGGTGCCGCCACAGCCCGCGCCGCCGCAGGATCGGCAGCACGCCCTCGCCGAACCAGTACGCCTCCTCCAGGTGCGGGTGGCCGGAGAGGATGAACTCATCCAGGCCGAGCGCGTGGTACTCGGCGATCCGGTCGGCGACCTCGGTGTGGCTGCCGACCAGCGCGGTGCCCGCGCCGCCGCGTACCAGGCCGAATCCGGCCCACAGGTTCGGCGAGACCTCCAGCCCGTCGCGGGAGCCGCCGTGCAGGTCGAGCATCCGCCGCTGCCCCTCGGACTCGCTGCGCCGCAGCCCTTCCTGCACGGCGCGCACGTCGGCCTCGGGGATGCCGTCGAGCAGTTTGCGCGCCTGGGCCCACGCCTCCTCGGCGGTGTCCCGGCTGATCACGTGCAGCCGGATGCCGTACCGCAGCTCGCGGCCGGCCTCGGCGGCGAGCCCGCGGATCCAGTCCAGCTTGCCGGCCACCTGCGCGGGCGGCTCGCCCCAGGTCAGGTACACGTCGCTGTGCCGTACCGCCACCGGCCCGGCCGCGCCGGACGAACCGCCGAAGTAGACCGGCGGCACCGGGTCGGGCACCCGGCCGAGCCGGGCTCCCTCGACTCGCACGTGGGCGCCGTCGTGGTCGACCGTCTCGCCGCGCCACAGCGCCCGCACCACGTGCAGGAACTCGTCGGTACGCGCGTAGCGGGCGTCCTTGTCCAGGAAGTCGCCGTACGCGCGCTGCTCGGCGGACTCGCCGCCGGTGACCACGTTGAGCAGCAGCCGCCCGCCGGACAGGCGCTGGAACGTGGACGCCATCTGCGCGGCGAGGGTGGGTGAGAGCAGGCCGGGCCGGAACGCGACGAGGAACTTCAGCCGCTCGGTGACCTCGGTGAGCATGGCGGTGGTCAGCCAGGCGTCCTCACACCAGGCGCCGGTGGGGGTGAGCGCCCCGGCGAAGCCGAGCTGCTCGGCGGTGCGGGCGATCTGCCCCAGGTACGCGACGCTCGCGGGCCGTGCGCCGCCGGCGGTGCCGACCGGTACGCCGTGGCCGCCGCCCACGATGTCCCGGCTGTCGCCGTAGGTCGGCAGGAACCAGTGGAAGGTGAGCGACATGGTGTACCTCCGGTGCGGGATCGGGCGGGTCGCCTCCTGAGTGGTGGGACGACCACGCCGACACACTACCCATAAAACCTATCGGGTTGGTAGGTTGCTGTCGCCCGCCGACGGCCGGGCCCATCCCTCCCCGAGGAGTCGCCATGCGTACCCCCAGATCGCGCCGCCGGCCGGTGGCCGCGCTGCTCACCACCCTCGCGCTGCTCGCCGCGACGGCGCTGACGGCCTGCGGCGGCGAGGCGGCCGACGCCAGTGGCGGCGGCGACGGCCCGCTGCGGATCGGCTATCAGCGCTTCGGCGGGCTCAGCCTGGTCAAGGCGCGCGGCGACGCGAAGAACGTCACCTGGTCGCTGTTCGAGAGCGGCCCGGCCCTGACCGAGGCGCTCAAGGCGGGTTCGATCGACATCGGCCAGGTGGGCGAGGCGCCGCCGGTGTTCGCCGCCGCCGGGAAGATCCCGTTCTCCGTGGTCGGCACCTCCCAGCCGATCCCGCAGGGCGAGGCGGTTCTGGTCAAGGCGGACAGCCCGTATCGTGGATTCGCCGACCTGCGCGGGAAGACGGTAGCGCTGAACAAGGGCTCCAACGTGCACTGGCTGCTGGTGAAGCTGCTGGAGGCGAACCGGATGACGCTCGCCGACATCAAGGTGAAGTACCTCAAGCCCGCCGAGGGACGGCCCGCGTTCGACAACGGGCAGGTCGACGCGTGGATCATCTGGGATCCCTACTTCGCGCTGGCTGAGCAGCCCGGCGTACGGGTGCTCGCCGACGCGACCGGCCTGGCCGGCAACCGCGAGTACGTGCTGGCCGCGCCGGACGCGGTGAAGAACCGCACCGACGACGTACGGGCGTTCCTGGACACGTACCGGCAGACCACCGACTGGGGCATCGCCCACCCGGCCGAGCGGGCCGCCGTCCTCGCCCCGGAGCTGAAGATCCCGCTCGACGTGACCACCCGGGCGCTGGCCCGCAGCGCCAAGCCGCTCGCCCCGGTCACGCCGGAGATCGGCGCCGAGTTGCAGGCCATCGCGGACAGCTTCGTGGAGCTGAAGCTGGTGCCCGGACCGGTCGACATCGCCGGGCGGGTGGACGGCCGGTTCAACGAGGCGTTCCAGTGAGCGGTCCGGCGCTGGCCGAGGCGAGTCCTGCGGTCGTACCCGATCGGGTGACGCCGCGGCGGTCGCGGGCCCGCGCCCCGCGGCGGTGGCGGCGCACGGTGAGCCCGGTCGTGCTGGTCTTCGCCTGGGAGGCCGCCGCGCGGACCGGGCTGCTCGCGCCGGAGAAGCTGCCCGCGCCCAGCGCGGTGCTGGCGACCGGGTGGCGGCTGGCGAGCGACGGGACGCTCGGCGTGCACCTGCTCGACTCGCTCACCCGCGCCGCGCTCGGCCTGCTCATCGGCGGCGGCCTGGCGCTCGTGCTCGGCGCGGCGGCGGGGCTGCTGCGCCTCGGCGATGACCTGGTCGACCCGCCGGTGCAGATGGCCCGGATGCTGCCGCACCTGGGCCTGGTCCCGCTGCTGATCATCTGGGTGGGCATCGGCGAGTCGCTGAAGGTCACGCTCGTGGCGCTCGGCGCGTTCTTCCCGATCTACTTCAACACGTACGCCGGCATCCGCGACATCGACGAGCGGCTGGTGGAGGCGGCGCGCACCTGCGGACTCGGGGCGGCGGCCCGGCTGCGGCACGTGGTGCTGCCCGGCGCGCTGCCGGCGCTGTTCCTCGGGCTGCGGCTGGCCATCGGCGCGGCCTGGCTCAGCCTGGTCGTCGGCGAGCAGGTGAACGCGCAGACCGGCGTCGGCTTCCTGATGATGGAGGCGCGCGAGTTCAGCCAGACCGACGTCGTCGTGCTCGGCCTGCTCATCTACGCACTGCTGGGGCTGGCCTCCGACCTGCTCATCCGGTACGCGGAGAGGAGGACGCTGGCGTGGCGACGCGGACTGCGCGCGACCTGACCGGGCCGGTGCTCACCGCACGCGCGGTGACCCGGTCCTTCGGCCCGGCGGTGGTGCTGGCCGGGGTCGACCTGACCATCGGCGACGGCGAGACGGTGGCGCTGCTCGGCGGCAGCGGATCCGGCAAGAGCACGCTGCTGCGCGTACTCGCCGGGCTCGACGGTGACGCGGGCGGCGAGCACGTGCTGCACGGCACCGCCGCCGTGGTGTTCCAGGAGCACCGGCTGCTGCCGTGGAAGCGGGTGGCGGACAACGTGGCGCTCGGGCTGACCGGACCGGACGTGGGCGACCGGGTCGGCCGCGCGCTGGCCGAGGTGGGTCTCGCCGACCGGGGCCGGGCCTGGCCGGCCGAACTGTCCGGCGGGCAGGCGCAGCGGGTCGCGGTGGCCCGCGCGCTGGTCCGCGAACCGGACCTGCTGCTGCTGGACGAGCCGTTCGGCGCGCTGGACGCGCTGACCCGGCTGCGCATGCAGGGGCTGCTGCGGCGGCTGCGCGCCCAGCACGGCTTCGCCGCGCTGCTGGTCACCCACGACGTGGAGGAGGCGCTGCTGCTGGCCGACCGCGTCCTGCTCCTCGACGACGGCGTGATCGCCGAGGAGGTGCCGGTACGCCTCGGCCCGTCCCCGAGCCCCGACGACCCGGCCCTCGGCGCGCTGCGCCGCCACCTGCTCGACCGCCTCGGCGTACCCGCCGGCTGACCGCGAGGGAGAACCCATGACCCGCTGGACACCCGACCCGACCTTCTATCCCTCCCCCGCGCTCGCCGCCGCCGGGCCGGCCGAGAAACTCGCGTACGTCGCCGCGTTCGACCGCGCCGGGCAGCGCCCCGACGCCATCGCGGTGCTCGACACCGACCCGGACTCCGGCTCGTACGGCCGGGTGGTGGGCTGGACCGAACTGCCGGACACCGGCGACGAGCTGCACCACTTCGGGTGGAACGCGTGCAGCAGCGCACTCTGCCCGACCGCGCCGCACCCGCACGTGGAGCGCCGCTACCTGATCGTGCCGGGCCTGCGCTCGTCCCGGATCCACGTGCTCGACACCAAGCCCGACCCGCGCCGCCCCGAGCTGGTCAAGGTGATCGGAGCGGAGGAACTCGGCAGGCGTGCCGGGTACTCCCGCCCGCACACGGTGCACTGCGGGCCGGACGGCATCTACGTCTCCCTGCGGCCGGCGAGGAATTCCAGCTCGAACTGGTTGGGGGTGACGAGGCGCTCGGCGGCGCCGACGGGCAGGAGGGGCCGGGCGGCATCGCCGTGCTCGACCACACCACGTTCGAGGTACGCGGCGCGTGGGAGGCCGACCGCGGGCCGCAGTTCCTGGCGTACGACTTCTGGTGGCACTACACGCAGGACGTGCTGGTCACCAGCGAGTGGGGCACGCCGTCGATGATCGAGGACGGCATCGTCGGTGAGCTGCTGCTGGGCCGCCGGTACGGGCACGCGATCCACTTCTGGGACCTGGCGAGGCGCCGGCACGTGCAGCGCGTCGACCTCGGCGACCAGTACCAGATGCCGCTGGAGCTGCGGCCCGCGCACGACCCGACGAAGTCGTACGGCTTCGTCGGCGTGGTGATCAGCGTCGAGGACCTGTCCGCGTCGATCTGGCTGTGGCACCGCGACGGCGACGCCTGGGCGGTCACCAAGGTGATCGACATCCCCGCCGAGCCGGCCAACCCGGCCGACCTGCCGGAGCTGCTCAAGCCGTTCGGGGCGGTGCCGCCGCTGGTCACCGACATCGACCTATCCGTTGACGACAGGTTCCTGCACGTCTCCTGCTGGGGCACCGGCGAACTGATCCGCTACGACGTCAGCGACCCGTTCCACCCGGTACGCGTCGGCTCGGTACGCCTCGGCGGCATCGTCAACCGCACCCCGCACCCGGCGTTCCCGGACGAGCCGCTGGCCGGCGGGCCGCAGATGGTCGAGATCAGCCGCGACGGCCGCCGCGTCTACGTCAGCAACTCGCTCTACGGCGCCTGGGACGACCAGTTCTACCCCGACGGGGTGGGCGCCTGGGTGGCGAAGCTCGACGTCGACCCGGAGCACGGCGGCCTCGTGCCGGACCCGCGGTTCTTCCCGCGCGGCGAGGAGTTCCGCGGCCTGCGCGTACACCAGACCCGGTTGCAGGGCGGCGACGCCTCGTCCGACTCGTACTGCTTCCCGTGACCGGCGCGACCTGGGCGGCGCTGGCCGGCCTCGGCGCGTTCCACGGCCTGAACCCGGCGATGGGGTGGCTGTTCGCGGTGGCCCGGGGCCTGCAGGAGCGCCGCCGGGCCGCGCTGCTGGCGGCCCTGCCGCCGATCGCGGCCGGTCACCTGGCGTCGGTGGCGGTGGTCGCCGCGCTGGTCAGCGCCACCCGGTCGGTGACGGCGAGCACGCTGGTCGCGGTGACCGGCGGGGTGCTGCTGGTCGGGTTCGGGCTGTGGCGGCTGCTGTCCGAGCGGCACTTCCGGTGGGCCGGGATGCGGTTGTCGGCGGCGCAGCTCACCGCCTGGTCGTTCCTGATGTCCGCGGCGCACGGCGCGGGCCTGATGCTGCTGCCGGTGCTGCTCGCCGAACCGGCGGCCGGCGGAGGCCCGCACGCCGGGCACCTCGCCGCCGCGCCGGCCGGCGCGCTGACCGGCCTGCTCGCCGCCGCCGTGCACACAGTCGCCATGCTCGCCGTCGCGCTGGTCGTGGCCCTGCTGGTGTACGAGGTGCTCGGCGTCGGTGTGCTCCGCCGGGCCTGGTTCAACGTCGACCGGCTGTGGGCCGGTGTGCTCGTGGCGGCCGGCGTGGTGACGCTGATCGGCGCGGCGTGAGGTCGCCGCCACCTGCGACGGATCGATGAAAAGTCCTACTGATTGAATAGGAAAGGCAGCGTCGCCTACCCCGGAGGTCAGCCGTGAGTCAGTCCCCGTCCCCCGCCGAAGCCGTCCACGACGCCGACCGGAGCCGGCAGTGGCTCGCCGGGCAGGCGCACGGGCCGGGCGTCGACCGCGACCGGCTGCTGGAGGTGGGCGCGGCGATGGCCGCGGTGACCGCCGCCGCCGCGGAGCGCGAGCCGGTCGCGGTGGCGTCCGCGCCGGTCGGCGTCGACCCCGGCGCGCCGATCGTCAAGCCGCTGCCGGCGGACCTGCTGCGCCCGCTGGACACCAACGCCGAGATGCGCTGGCCGTCGATGGCCGGCCAGGGGTACGTGGTCCCGATCGACCGCTTCTTCGTCCGCAACCACACGGTCACGCCGCACCTGGACGCGGCCACCTGGCGGCTGCGCCTGTTCGGCGACGGGCTGCGCGGCGCGCCGACCCGGGACAACCCGGTCGAGTTCGACCTCGACGAGCTGCGCCGGCTGCCCGCCGAGGAGCACGCGGCGCTGCTGGAGTGCGCCGGCAACGGGCGGCGCTACTTCGCCGAGCAGCAGGACGAGCCGACCCCGGGCGTGGCGTGGGGGCTGGGCAGCGTCGGGGTGGCCCGGTGGCGGGGCGTGCGGCTCGGCACGGTGCTGCGCCTGGCCGGGCTGCGCGACGAGGCGGTCGACGTGATGCCCGAGGGCCTCGACCCGGACTACGTCTCCGGCGGGGTCAACCTCGGCCGGGTACGCCGCCCGATGCCGGTCGCGAAGGCGCTCGACGACGTGCTGCTGGCGTACGAGATGAACGGCGAGCCGCTGCCCCCCGACCACGGCTTCCCGGTGCGGGTCGTGGTGCCCGGCTGGGTCGGCATCTCCTCGATCAAGTGGGTCGGCGCGATCGAGGTCTCCACCACTCCCCTGTTCTCGCCGTGGAACACGCAGTTCTACCGGATGTTCGGCCCCGGCCACCCGGCCGACGGCACAGTGCTCACCGCCCAGCCGGTGCGCAGCGCGTTCGAGCTGCCCTGGGACGCCCGGGTGCCGGCCGGCGAGGAGATGCTGCTGACCGGCCGTTCCTGGTCCGGCAACGGCCCGATCGCGCACGTCGAGGTGGACACCGGCGACGGATGGCGCTCCGCCGACCTGGTCGCCGCCGACCGGGGCGGAGCCTGGCAGCGCTGGACCGTCAGGTGGTGCCCCCCGGCAGCGGGCCGGCACGTCCTGCGCGCCCGCGCCACCGACTGCACGGGCGCCGTCCAGCCCGACCGGGCCGCGCCGAACGACCTCGCGTACCTGTTCGACGCCGTCGTGGCTCACCCGGTGACCGCCTGCTGACCGCAGCTCAGGTGGTGCTGAGGTAGGGCGGCGGCACGGTGTCGGTGAGCCACACCCCGTTGGCCGAGCGGTAGAACAGGTACCCGGCCTCGGCCATCGCCGCCGCGTCCACGGTCAGCACCACCACCGCGCCGCCCCGGCGCGCACCGACGCGCCGGGCCGTCGCCACGTCAGGCGACAGGTGTACGTGGTGCCGCCCGCCCCGGCGCAGCCCCTGCGCCCGGATCGCGTCCAGCACGGCCTCACCGGTGCCGTGGAACAGCCGGGGCGGCGGCGCGGCCGGGGTCAGGCCGAGGTCGACCGGAACGGAGTGCCCCTGGTTGGCGCGGATCCGGTCGGCCCCGTCCGGACCGGCCTCCACCGCGAAGCGCTGCTTGTCGTTGCCCGCGACCACGGCGTCCAGCTGGGCGCGGCTGATCCTCAGCCCGGCGAGCACGTCGGCCACAGGCACCCAGCCCGCCCGGTCGAGTCGCAGCCCGAACGTGTCAGGCCGGTGCCGCAACGCCAGCGACAGCCGCTTGCTCACCCGAACAAGATCCCGATGTTCCACCCGCCCAGTCTGATTCCGCCCTCGCCCCTTGTCGACGCAGTTCCCCTGCCCGCTCTCCCCCTCAGCCCTCGCCC
>NZ_LEKG01000229.1:0-9530 GCF_001029515.1 Micromonospora sp. RV43
GGGGTGGACGGGGATGGAGCGGGTCAGTCCGTCAGCAGGATGCCGGTCAGGAGGACGCCTCTCGCCAGGTTGAGGACCTCGTCGCACCCCGGGTAGCCCACCCGCGCCAGCGCGCCCGAACCTGTGCGGTCGAACAGGTACGGGGCGAGGCTGTACGGGACGTCGGCGGTGACCGTCTCACCGGTCTCGATCTGCACGAAGTCCATCGTCACCCGGTCCGCCTCGTGGTAGCGCTGAAGGATGTTGCCGCCCTCCGCGATCGCAGCGCGTACCCCGTCCGCCCACGCCACAGCCGTCATCTCCCGGCCGATCAGCACGCCGTGCCCGGCTGATCCGCCGGCCGGCTTGGCGACCAGGTCGGCCTGTTCGGCGAGCGCCCGGTCGAGCTGGTCGGCGGTGAGCGCCACGGTGTGCGGCACGTACCGGCGGATCAGCGTCCGGTCGTCCTCCGGCAGCAGGTCCAGGTCGTCCCAGAGCCAGGCGTAGTTCAGCTTGTTGCTGAGCAGCCAGGCGGCGCTGCTGACGAACATCGGCAGCGTGCCGGCGGCGAGCGCACCGGCCACCGCGTCCAGCCCGGCGCTGGGGGTGACCCGGTTGGGCACGAACAGCCGGAACAGGGCGTCCACCGGGGCGCCGCCGACGACCAGCCGGTTCTGCCCGTCCAGGGTGGCGGTGGCGACCGGGGCGATGACCAGGTCGATGCCGAACGGGCGGGCCTGGTCGATCAGCGGGGCCAGGATCCGGATGAACGTCTCCGGGTCGTCCAGCCCCGGGTAGTCGGCGTCGAAGTCCATCAGCAGCGCCACCCGGGCACCGTCGGGCAGGCCGAGCGTGTCCCGGATGGCCACGAACCGCTGGTCCAGCAGGGACGGCGCGGGCCGGGTGCCGTCGAGCAGGTCATGGGTACGGTACAGCTCGGCGTACCGCTGGATCACGGTGTCGGCGTCGAAGCCGCCGCCGAGGCTGCTGTCGATGTTGTACTCGACGATGCACGGCACGCCGCCGGAGAACAGCACGTCCGGCCGGTACGCGGCGAGCAGCCCCTCGTGCAGTTCCTCGTCCGGGTCGAGCAGCCGGGTCTCGCCGTCCGGCACGTCGAGCAGCAGGCGCAGCTCACCGGCGGTGCGGGCGCGGCGCCGGCAGGCCTCCAGGATGAGCTGGGCGATGCGGTCGCAGACCTCGTTCAGCTCGCGGAACGCGTCGGCGGTGAACACGGGCGGGCGGGCCAGCCGCCACTGCTTGTTGTACGTGGCCCGGCCGTGGAAGATCTTCTCCCAGGCCACGGCGCCGGTGGTCACCATCGCGGTACGGGTGGACTCGGGCAGGTCGGTCCACGCCTGGCCGAGCGGCGGCCACGTGTAGTTCGGGTCCATCGTTCATCCGTCCTTGAGGGTCAGTTGGATGGCGGCGGTGAGCTGGTCGCGGCCGGGCTGCACGGCCCGGTCCAGGGCGGGCGCGAAGGGCAGCACCGCGCCGTCGGGGCGGGTGACCCGGCGGGGTGGCGCGGCCAGCCGGACCCGCTCGACCACCGTGGCGATGATCTCCCCGGCGATGCCGCAGGAGCGGTTGCCGTCGTCGACGACCACCAGCCGCCCGGTGCGGCTCACCGACTCGACCAGCCCGTCCCAGTCGAACGGGTAGAGCGTGCGGGGGTCGAAGACCTCCACCGACGCCTGGCCGGCGAGCTCCTCGGCGACGGCGAGCGCGTCGTGCACCAGGTGCCCGACCGCCACCACTGTCACGTCGGTGCCGGCGCGGCGGACGATCCCCCGGCCCAGCGGCACGGGCACCAGGTCGGTGACGTCGGCGCGCAGGTCCAGGGCGCCCGCCGGGGCGAAGACCACCACCGGGTCGTCGCAGCGGATCGCGGAGACCAGCAGCCCGTACGCGTCGGCCGGGGTGGCCGGTACGACTGTGGTCACCCCGACGTGGGCGAACAACGCGTACGGGTGGTCGGAGTGCTGCCCGGCCCAGCCGGTGCGGGAGCCGGAGCCGGGCACCACGTAGGTGACCGGCACCGCGCACTGGCCGCCGGTCATGAGCGGGAACTTGTGCGCGTGGTTGACGATCTGCTCGAAGACCAGGAACAACAGCGACGGGATCTGGAACTCCACCACCGGGCGGGCCCCGGCCAGCGCCGCGCCGGTGGCGAAGCTGGTGAACGCCTGCTCGGACAGGGGGGTGTCGCGGACCCGTTCCGGGCCGAACTTCTTCAGCAGGCCGGTGGTGACGTTCGCGGCGGCCACCCGGATGTCCTCGCCGAGCACCACGACCGAATCGTCGCGGGTCATCTCGTCGGCGAGCGCCCGGGTGAGCGCCCTGCGGTAGGAGAGCCGGGGCATCAGCCACCTCCGGTCCGGGCGGTGAGCCCGCTGGCGTACAGGTGGTCCAGGGCGGTCGCCGGGTCGGGGTGCGGCCCGGCGAGCGCGAAGTCGACGGCGGCGTCCAGTTCCGCCTCGACGGCGGCGTCCACCTCGGCCCGCACCGCCGGGTCGAGCCGTGCTCCGGCGATGTCCACCGGATCGCGGGACCGGCCCTCGGCCACCTCCTCCGGCGGCCGGTAGTCGAGGCGTACCTGATGTTCGAAGGTGTGGTGGGCGTCGAAGCGGTAGGTGCGGGCCTCGACCAGCTCGGGTCCGCCGCCGGCGCGCATCCGCGCGACGGCGGCGGCGGTGACCTCGCGTACCGCCTCGGGGTCCTGCCCGTCGACGACGGCCGCCGGCATGCCGAAGGCGGCGGCCCGCCCGGCGATGGTGCCGGCGACCGCGCCGTCGACCGGCATGGTGGTGGCGTAGCCGTTGTTCTCGCAGACGAACAGCACCGGTATCCGCCAGAGCGCGGCCAGGTTGAACGCCTCCAGGAGCATGCCCTCGTTGACCGCGCCGTCGCCGAAGAAGGTGGCGCCGACGATGTCGGCGCCACGCCGCCGGCGCTCCCACACCGCTCCGGTGAGGATCGCCCCGGCGGCCCCGACGATGGCGTTGGCGCCGAGGACGCCGACGCCGAAGTCGGCGGCGTGCATCGACCCGCCCCGGCCCCGGTTGAGCCCGGTGACCCGGCCGCACAGTTCGGCCAGCATCCGGGCCGGGTCGGCACCCTTTGCGAGCACGTGCCCGTGCCCGCGGTGGGTGCCGGTGACCAGGTCCTCGCGGTCCAGCGCCGCGCAGACGCCGGCGGCGATCCCCTCCTGACCGAGGTACGGGTGGATGCCGCCGACGATCTCCCCGGCGCGGACCAGCTCGATCGCGCGTTCCTCGAAGCGGCGGATCAGCCGGACCGTCCGGTAGAGCCGGAGCGGGTCGGAGCCGGTCACGCCGGACGGCCCTCCTTGACGGCGGCGAGGATGTCGTCCCAGAGGCGGGCGCGGGCGGCGAGCGCGGCGTTCACCGTGTCGGCGCACTCCTGCCACTTGGTGTCGTCGTCGCCGCACAGGTCGGCCAGCATCTGCATGGCCATCGGGGTGTGCTGCTCGCCGTCGACCTCGATGTGCCGCTCCAGGTAGTCGACGAACTTGTTGAGCCGGTTGCTGCGCTCGTTGACGGCGACGACCTGGGTGAACATCTCGGGGATGAGGTCCTCGCGGCCGAACGCGAACGCCGCGGCCTGGCAGTGCACAGGGGTGGTCTCGATGATGCGCCAGGTGGTGCCGGCGAACGCGGCGGACGCCGCGGGGACGCCGGCGGCACCGAGCGCCTCGGTGACCGGGGTGCCGTCGCGCAGCAGATCGACGAGCTTGTTCACGGCTGTGGTGTCGGCGCCGGCCTCGGTCATGCCCTGCACGTACAGCTCGAAGTGGCTGATGTAGCCGTCGCCCAGCTCGTCGCTCTCCTCGACCATGACGATGTCGTTGATGAGGCGGCGGCTGCCGGTCGGGCCGGTCGGGATCCACGGCACCGTGACGCAGGTGAGCTGCCGCTGCAACGACTTCAGCAGGGACATGAAGTCCCAGACGGCGAAGACGTGGTGCTCCATGAACGTGACGAGCGCGTCGTGGGTGTCGAGGTTGGCGTAGAGGGGGTGCTTGACCACCACGTCGCGGCGCTCGGTCACCGCCCGCTCCAGCCGCTCGATGCCCGGGTGCGTCTTACCCCAGTCGTACCGTGACATTGTCAGCCTCCCTGCTGGGCGCGGTCGCGCCAGATGACCGGGCAGTAATCGGGGTCCGCGTAGTCCGGCCGGCCCTCGTGGGTGCGGCGGACCAGCACGTCGTGGTTGTACGCGGCGAGCGTGCCGTCGGAGAGCGGATACTCCCGCCAGGCGTTGTCGCCGTCCTGCAGGTGCAGCGAGACGGCCCGGCGGGGCCGGCCGCTGACGTTCGCACCGCTGCCGTGGTAGGTGCGGCAGTGGTGGAAACTCATGTGTCCCTTGGGGATCACCATGGGGATCTTGCGGATCTGCGCGCCGTTGTACGCCGCGTTCTCGGCGAGCATCACCTCGAGCTGGTCGCGGTCCCGGTCGGCGAAGTGCCGCACCACCGTGTCGTCGGCGCCGATCTCCCGCCAGCGGTGGGAGCCGTCGACCATGGTGATGGTGCCCATCTCCTCACCACAGTCGTGGAAGGGGATGAACGCGGTGAGCATGTTCTCCGACGACGAGGACGCCCAGTAGTGCTTGTCGAAGTGCCAGGGCACGATGTTCGACGGCTCGCCGGCGATCGGCGGCTTCCAGATCAGCGTGGACTGGAAGATCCGGATCTCGGCGGCGCGGGCCAGCCGGGCGGCGACCGCACCGATCAGCGGCTTGCGCAGGATGCGGGCGATGCCGTCGTGCTCGTGGTGGACGTAGTCGTTGTGCCGCTGCACGTCACCCTTGGAGGGCTCCCAGTAGGCCAGCTTCGGCGGACGTACCGGCAGGCGGCGGTCACGGTCCCCGGCGTAGTAGCTGTCGGTGGCGGCGACGAGTTCGTCCACCTCGTCGTCGGTGAGCAGCTTCTTCGACAGGTACCAGCCGTGCTCGGCGTAGTGCCGGACGTCCTCGTCGGAGGGAAGCAGCGCCTCCTCCTCGGCGGTCAGCCCGGGATCGATGGTGGTCATGCCCCAGCCCCTCCGGCCGCGACGCCGGGGGTCGCCCCCGCCGCGGCCAGCTCGCGTTCCTTCGCTTCGTAGAGCGCCTTGATGTTGCCGCTGCCGAAGGTGCGCGCCCCGCGCCGCTCGATGAGTTCGAGGAAGAGCGTGCGGCGCACGTGCATCGACTCGGTGAAGATCTGCAGCAGTTGCCCGTCGTGGTCGGAGTCGACCAGGATGCTCAGCTCGCGCAGCCGGTCCACCGGCGCGTCCAGCCGGCCGACCCGCTGCTCCAGCCCGTCGTAGTAGGCGCCGGGCGTGCTGGCGAACCGCACCCCGCGCCCGGCGAGCGCGCCCACGGCGGTGACGATGTCGTCGGTGCGCAGGCCCAGGTGCTGCACCCCGGCCCCGGCGTGCCAGCGCAGGAAGTCCTCGATCTGCCCCGGCCGGGCGCCGGTGTCCGGCTCCAGCAGCACGAAGGTGACAGTCCCGGACGGGCTCTGCACCACCTTGGAGTTCATCGCCTGGCCGGCGACCTCGATGTGCTCGGTGAAGATGTCGGCGAAGCCGAACACCTTCTCGTAGTGCGCGACGGTCTCGTCGAGCTGCCCCGGCGGCACGCAGATCGCCAGGTGGTCCACCTCGGCGAGCAGCGTGTCCGTGCCGTCGGGCGCGGTCACCGGCTCGATCGCGCCGGGCAGGAACACGCCTGGGTCGCCGCGCCGTTCGACGAGGCGGTGCACCACGTCGCCGAAGCCGCCGACCTCGGCCACCACCACCTCGGCGTCCGCGCCGGTGAAGGTGCGCGGCGGGCTCAGCGCCGTCGCGCCGCGGTCCACCAGCTCGGCGTACGCCCCGGCGGCGTCGTCCACGGCGAGCGCCACCACGGCGATGCCGTCGCCGTGCCGGTGCACGTACGTGGCAGCCGGGTGCTCGGCGGACAGTCCGGTGGTCAGCAGCAGCCGGATGCCGGCCTGGGCCAGCAGCAGGGAGCGCTGCCCGTCCAGCCCGGTCTCCGGACCGCCCTGCCCGCACAGCCGGAAACCGACCGCGTTGTCGAAGTAGAAGGCCGCCTGCCGGGCGTCCCCCACGTACAGTTCGAGATGATCTATCCCGTTGATGGTCATGGGCTTCCCCTGTTCCCCCCGTGATCGCGACCCGGACGGACGCCCGGGACTGGAGTCCGGTCAGCCCGCGGCCGGGGTGGCGGCCCGGCGGGCCGGCCCGGAGAGCCGGCGCAGGAGCAGACTGACGTTCTGGCCGCCGAACCCGAACGAGTTCGTCAGCGCGTGGCCGGCCCGGGTGGGCCGGGGCACGGCGCGGACGTGGTCCGCCTCGCACTCCGGGTCCGGGTCGTCCAGGTGGTAGGTGGGTGGCAGCAGGCCACTGTCGAGCGCCAGCGCGGTGGCCGCGGCCTCCAGCACCCCTGACGCGCCGAGCAGGTGCCCGGTGAGCGCCTTGGTGGAGCTGACCGGCACACCTCCGGTGCCGAACACCTCGGCCAGCGCGGTCGTCTCGGCGACGTCACCGAGCTTGGTGCCGGTGCCGTGCGCGTTGACGTACCCGACGTCGGCAGGCCCGATCCCGCCGGCCGCCAGCGCGCGGCGCATGCACGCCGCCGCTCCGGCGCCGTCCGGCCGCGGCGCGGTCGGGTGGTACGCGTCGGTGTTCGCCCCGAAACCGGCGACCTCGGCGTAGCCGCGCACACCCCGGCCCTCGGCGTGCCCGGCGCGCTCCAGCACCAGCAGCGCCGCGCCCTCGGCCAGCACGAAACCGTTGCGCCGCTTGTCGAACGGGCGGCTCGCCTCGGTCGGTTCGTCCCAGCCCCGGGCCAGCGCCCGGGCGTTGCCGAACGTGTCGGCGAACGTGCCGAACAGCGGTGCCTCGCTCGCCCCGCACACCACCACGTCGGCCTCGCCGGAGCGGATGAGGCGTACCCCGTCGGCGACGGCCTGGGCGCCGGACGCGCAGGCCGTGCCGACCGACGAGCTGTAGCCGCGGATGCCGTGCGCGATGGCGATCCGCGCCGATGGCATGTTCGGCAGGATGCCGGTGAGCAGGTACGGGCTGACCGCCGCCCGGCCCCGGGCGGCCCGCGCCAGCACCTGGCCCTCCAGCGTGGACATGCCGCCCACGCCGCCGACGATCACCGCGATGCGCTCCGGGTCGACGTCGCGGCCCACCTCGATGCCGGCGTCGGCGAGCGCCTCGGCGGCGGTGATCAGGGCGAGCAGCACCACCCGGTCGAGCACCTTCGTCTCCGGTCCGGAGGCGACGCTGCGCGGGTCGATGTCCGGCAGCACCCCGGCCACCTCCAGGCTGCCCGCCGCCGGGTGTCCCTCGGGCGGGCGGCGCAGCCCGGACCGGCCGGTGATCAGCGCGTCGAACGTGTCCGCCACGCCGCGCCCGGCCGGGGTGAACAGGCCCATGCCGGTGATGACGGCGGTCACGACGGCGCCTCGGTCAGGTAGCGCTCGCGCAGCGCCACCTTGCGCACCTTGCCGGTGACGGTGACCGGGATGTCGTCGGCGCGTACCGGGACGATCCGGCGCAGCGTGGCTGCCACGTCCGGGCCGAGCGCGGTACGGATGCGCTCGGTGCGGTCCGCCTCCGGGTCGGCGCCGGCGGCCAGCTCCAGCAGCACGTCGGTGGTGACTGTGCCGTCGTCCGCCTTGACGATCACCACAGTGCAGTCGGTGACGTCGGGGCAGGCGGCGAGGATGCGTTCCTCGGACAGCGCGGTGAAGAACCGCTTCCCGTTGCCTGCCTCGACCGAGTCGACCGCCCGGTCCAGGTGGTAGTAGCGGCCGTCCTCGTCGGCGTACACCAGGTCGCCGGTGAGGTACCAGCCGCGCAGCCGGAACCGGTACGTGGTGACCGAGTCGTTCCAGTAGCCGCGGAACAGCGACGGCGAGTCGATGCCGAGCCAGCCGACCTGCCCGGGCGGCAGCTCGTTGCCGTCGGCGTCGAGCACGGCGACCTTGGCGAACCGGTACGGGCGGCCCACGCAGCGGCCGTACCGGTCGGTGTCGGTGGTGTGGGTGATGTGGAACATCGAGTGGCCCATCTCGCTGGAGCCGAGCCCGTCGATGAACACCGACCCGGGTACCCGGGTCACGCCGCCACGCGTCACCACGTCACGGGAGCCGACAGCGACCAGCCGCCGTACGTGCGGCTCGTGCGAGCAGTCGCCGGTGTTGAACCACAGCCGCACCGAGTCCAGGTCGTAGCCGGACAGGTCGAAGCGGGCCAGCTCGGCCCAGGTGACCGAGAAGCCGAACACGCCGTCCGGGCGCCACCGCTGGATCGCGTCCAGCACCCGCTCGCCGCCCTGGTCGGAGAGCAGGAACATCTCCGCCCGGTTGCCGAGCGCCTGGTTGACCATGAGCACTGTGGCGGTGTGCGGGGCCGGCAGCGCGTTGAGGATGCGTGTGGTGCCCTGCGCCTGCGGCATGGACAGCAGGTGACGGGTGGCGGCGAACAGGCTGGCGTGCGAGTGCAGCACCGCCTTCGGCACGCCCGTGGTGCCGGAGGTGTGGGTGATCACGATCGGGTCGTCCGGGTGGTGCCGGTAGTGCGCGGGTGCCGTGTCGGGGTCGCCGGTGCCGGCCTGCGCGGGCTCGCCGAGCATCGGCGCGCCCAGGTCGTGCCCGGCCAGCGCCTCGGCGTGCGCGGCGTCGGCGAGCACCCCGGCGGCGCGCAGCCGGCGGATGTACTCGGCGGCGATCTCGGGACGCAGCCTGCCGTTCATCAGCGCCGGGATGGCGCCGAGGCGGGTCAGCGCCAGGAACGACAACACCATGTCGGCGGCGGTGCCGGCCCAGACCGCGACCGGGTCGCGGGGTTTCACCCCGCGTTCGTGCAGCCACGCCGCCCGGGCGGCGACCATCCGGTCGAGCCGGCCCAGGGTCAGCGGGGTCTCGGCCGGGTGGCCGTCGGTCTCGGTGTCGAACGTGAGCCCCGGCCCGTCCGGGTCGGCGCCGTGGGCCAGCACCCGGGCGAGCACGTTGCCCGCGCCCAGCTCGGCGTCGGCCGCGAGCGCGCCGCGTAGTCCCTTCGTCCTCATTGACGTGTTCCCTCCCCCAGCAGCACCGCGGTCGCCTCGCCCGGCGTACCGTCCGGTGCCAGTTCGATCAGGATCAGCAACGCCTGTGCGGCGTCGCCGTCGTACAGCAGCAGGTCCGCCTCGGCCTCCCCCTCGGCCCGCGCGTCGCCGGTCGGGCTCAGGCACACCACCGGCCCGTCCAGTCCCCAGCGCGCCGCGACGTGCCCGGCCACGCTGTTCGGCACCGACTGGAAGAAGAACAGCGGCCCGATCCGCCCGCCCGCGGCCACAGTGGCGCGTACGTGCGCCGCCCCGGCGGTGTCCCCACCGGCGCTGACCAGCACCACAGCCGTCCGGTTGCCCGGCGGCAGCGGCCCGGTGCCGTACCGCCGCGCGAGGCAGCGCTGCGCCACCGCGGCCACCAGCGGCGCGAACGGCGAGTGCACGAACCCCGGCACCCCGGCCGGCCCCCCGTCCCCGTC
>NZ_LEKG01000022.1:0-57068 GCF_001029515.1 Micromonospora sp. RV43
GATCGGTAGGGTCGGGGGATGGAGTCGTTCGGGCCGCTTGCGGAGCGGATCGTGGAGGCGTTGCTGGAGAGCCGGCCCGGGCTGGCCACCTCCGCCGGGGATCACCGCTACGACGACCGGCTGCCCGATCTCTCCGCCGAGGCCCTCGCCGCCGACCAGGCGATGCTGAAGGATGCCGCCGACGCGCTCGCGGAAATCGACCCGGACGCGCTCGACGTGGCGGAGAGCGTCGACCACGCGCTGCTCACCAGCCTCGTCGACAGGGGACTGTTCGAGGCCACCGAGATCCGCGGCCACGAGTGGGATCCGCTGCGCCACAATCCGGGGCCGCTGCTGCACGCCCTGCTGGCCCGTCCCTTCGCCCCGGCCGAGGAGCGCCTGACCAGTCTCGTCGGGCGTCTGTCGGCCGTACCCGATGCGCTGTCGACGGCGCGCGCGACGCTGCGGGACATGCCGCGGGTCCACGCGGAGACGGCGGTCGGGCAGTTCGCCGGTACGGCGGCGCTGATCCGCGACGAGGTTCCCGGGTTGCTCGCCGAGGCGCCGGCGATGCGCGATCGGGTCGGCCCGGCGGCCAGCGATGCGATCGCCGCGCTGGAGGAGTTCGTGGCCTGGCTGCGGCAGGGCCTGGCCGCGGACGCCGGTCCGGGGCGTGACCCGCGGCTGGGCCGGCGGCGGTGGGAGGCGCGGCTGTGGCACACGCTCGACACCGAGCTGAGCGCAGCCGAGGTGCAGCGCCGCGCCTGGGCCAACCTCGACCGGGTCACCGAGGAGATCCGCGCGGCGTCGGTCGAGCTGGTCGGTGGTCCGGCCGACGACGAGACGGTACGCCGGGCGCTGGACCTGCTGGCCGCCGAACACCCGGACGACGCCACGATCGTCGACCTCGCCTCGGTCACGCTCGACGAGGCGAGTGACTTCGTCCGCCACCACGACCTGGTCAGCATGGTCGGCGACCCGTGCGTGATCCAGGAGATGCCGGAGTTCGCGCGCGGCGTGGCGGTGGCCTACTGCGACTCGCCGGGCCCGCTGGAGACGGCCGACGTGCCGACGTTCTACTGCATCTCGCCCACCCCGGCGGACTGGCCGGCGCAGCGGGTCGAGTCGTTCTACCGCGAGTACAACGACCACATGATCCGCAACCTGACCGTGCACGAGGCGATGCCGGGTCACTTCCTCCAGCTCGCCCACGCCCGCCGGTACGACGGCCCGACCCGGGTACGCGCGCTCACCGAGTCGGGCGTGTTCGTCGAGGGCTGGGCGGTCTACGCCGAGGAGCTGATGGCGGGGCTCGGCTTCGGCGGACTGCCGGTGCGGTTGCAGCAGCTCAAGATGCAGCTCCGGATGACCATCAACGCGCTGCTGGACCAGCTCGTGCACTGCGACGACATGCCCGAGTCCGAGGCGATGGCGCTGATGACCGGGCGCGGCTTCCAGGAGGAGGGCGAGGCGGCCGGCAAGTGGCGGCGGGCGCTGCTCACCTCGACGCAGCTCTCCACGTACTTCGTCGGCTACAGCGAGATGGCCGACATCGCCGCCGCCCGGCCGGACGGCGTGACGGTGCGCGACTGGCACGACGCCATGCTGGCGCACGACTGCCCGCCGCCGCGCCACCTGCGGACACTGCTGGGGGTGTGACGGCCACCGCCCGGGCGGCGACCCGGCCTGCGGTCACCGCCGGGCGGCGACCGCGTCGATCAGCCAGCGCGACAGGGAGTACGCGGGCGGCAGCTCGGCGGGCAGCGCATCCACCGGGAACCAGCGCGCCTCGGTCAGCTCGATGCCGTCGACGACCGGTTCGGCGGCCGGGTCGGTCACCTCGGCGGTGAAACCGGCGAGCAGCGTGCCCGGCCCGGACAGCGCCCACGGCTGGCTGTCCACGTAGACCGGTCGCCGCAGCGTCAGGCCGACCTCCTCGGCGACCTCGCGGTGCACCGCCGCCTCCAGCGACTCGCCCGCCTCGACGAACCCGGCGACGAGTGCCCACAGCTGCGTCGGCCCCTGCGCGTGCCGGACCAGCAGCAGTTCGTCGACGCCGCCGGCCGGGCCGGGGCGGGTGATCGCGGTCAGCACCGCGACGGACAGGGGCACGAACACGGTCAGCCCGCAGTCCGGGCAGCGCCGCGCGGTCTCGCCCGGCACGTCGGCCAGCTCGGCCCGGCACGCGCCGCACCACCTGTGGGTACGCCGCCAGGTGACCACGGCGAGCGCCCGTCCGGCCAGGTCGGCGCGGGGTGCGGGCAGCTCGGCGGCGAGGCCGCGCCAGCCGCGCCACGGGCCGGGAAGCGACTCCGGATCGGCCACCTCGGCCGCCCACGCCGGGACGCCGTCGAGCGTGCCGACCGGGATCCAGGCGAGGTCGCCGGGCAGCGCGCCGATCCGCAGCGGCTGCTCGTCCGGGCCGGTCAGCAGCTTCCGTCCGGCCACCGGCAGCGCCAGGTCGTCCGGCTCCGGCGGCCGCCCGTGATCGGCAGCAGGCAGGAACCCGGGCGGGGTCACGACGTGGACGGGCGGCGGTCCACCACGCCGGCGCCGTCCGGGACCGCGAACGCGGCCGCCTCGACGCTCTCGGTGTAGCGGCTCAGCGTCACCTCGGCGGGCTTGCCGTCGAGCGTGCCGGAGAAGCTTCCCAGCACACCCTCGTTCGTCACGCAGGCGTTGAAGCGCTCCCCGTCGTGGGTGACGTCGACGCAGGTGGCGTGGTGTCCGGCGAGAGTGGTGTCGCTCTGCTCGATGACCGCCTCCGGCGCCAGCGCCGCCTCGGTGAGCAGCCGGATCACCGCGGGCGGCGTGACCAGGCCCTGCTTGCGTGCCTCGTCGTAGACGATCACCGACGGCTTCCCCGCGGTGAGCACGGGCGGCGAGACGGTGCAGGAGGTACGGGCGGCGGTGCTCGCGCACCGGGTCACCGACTCCTGCGTCACCGTGATCTTGCCGCCGGGCCAGGTGTACGTGGACCGCAGCGGCTTCTTGGTCTGCGCGATCGAGGCGGTCCGGCCGCCGTCGATCTGGTAGTCGGCGGCCCAGGTCTGCTCCAGCGCCCGGTCCATCCGCGCGGCGAGGTCGTTGACCAGGTCGGCGCGACCGAGCGCGACGTTCGCGTCGTCCAGGGCCTGACAGCCGGTGACCGAGAGCGACGCGATGACCGAGGCGGCGAGCACGCGGAGAGTCGTCGAGGCGGCAGGCATGATGCCCAGCCTTGTCGATCGACGCAACGTCTCGCAAACCGGTTGCCGGTTGACGACCGGTAATCCGGGAATGTCCGTCTCAGCAAGCGCCTCGGGGGCCGCCCCGAGCGGGGTGCGGCAGGGCGGGGACCGATACGCTGCGTTCAACACCTGCCTCAGCCGCACCGTCGCGGCCCATACGGACCGGAACCACACAAACGAGGAGCGACTCAGTGGCAACCATCGAGGGAATCGTCGCCCGGGAGATCCTGGACTCGCGGGGCAACCCGACGGTCGAGGTCGAGGTCGGGCTCGACGACGGCACGATCGCCCGCGCCGCGGTGCCGTCCGGCGCCTCCACCGGCGCGTTCGAGGCGGTCGAGCTGCGCGACGGTGACAAGGATCGCTACCTGGGCAAGGGCGTCGAGAAGGCGGTCGCCAACATCGAGGACCGGATCGTCGACCAGCTCATCGGCTACGAGGCCAGCGAGCAGCGGCTGATCGACCAGAAGATGATCGACATCGACGGCTCGGACAACAAGGGCGAGCTGGGCGCGAACGCCATCCTCGGCGTCTCCCTGGCCGTGGCGAAGGCCGCCGCCGGCAGCGCCGAGCTGAGCCTGTTCCGCTACCTGGGCGGCCCGAACGCGCACCTGCTCCCGGTGCCGATGATGAACATCCTCAACGGTGGCGCGCACGCCGACTCGAACGTCGACATCCAGGAGTTCATGATCGCGCCGATCGGCGCGCCGACGTTCCGGGACGCGCTGCGCTCGGGCGCCGAGGTCTACCACGCGCTGAAGTCGGTGCTGAAGAAGAAGGACCTGTCGACCGGCCTGGGCGACGAGGGCGGCTTCGCCCCGAACCTGCCCACCAACGCCGCCGCGCTGGACCTGATCGCCGAGGCCGTGGAGAAGGCCGGCTACCGGCTCGGCACCGACATCGTCTTCGCGCTCGACGTGGCCGCGACCGAGTTCTTCGACAACGGCACCTACACGTTCGAGGGCAGCGCCAAGAGCGCCGAGGAGATGAGCAACTACTACACCAAGCTCGCCGGCGACTACCCGATCGTGTCGATCGAGGACCCGCTGGCCGAGGACGACTGGAGCGGCTGGGCCACGCTCACCGCCGCGCTCGGCGACCGCATCCAGATCGTCGGCGACGACCTGTTCGTGACCAACCCGCAGCGCATCGCCCGGGGCATCGCCGAGCAGGCCGCCAACGCGGTGCTCGTCAAGGTCAACCAGATCGGCTCGCTCACCGAGACGCTCGACGCCGTCGACCTGGCCCACCGGGCCGGCTTCAAGTGCATGATGAGCCACCGTTCCGGCGAGACCGAGGACACCACCATCGCCGACCTGGCCGTCGCCACCGGCTGCGGGCAGATCAAGACCGGCGCGCCGGCCCGCTCGGACCGGGTGGCCAAGTACAACCAGCTCCTGCGGATCGAGGAGGAGCTGGCCGACGCGGCGCGGTACGCCGGTGCCGGCGCGTTCCCGCGCTACCGTTCGGCCTGAGCGAGCGCTCCGGGGGAGGGGTGTGACGATGCAGCAGCGCCGCACACCGGGTGGCCAGCGGCCCGCCCGCCGGCCGGGTCAGCCCGGCCGGACGGGCGGTGCCCGGGTCCGGTCCACGGCACGCGACAACGGCGTCCGCGCGGAGGCGCGCGCCGCCGGCCGGTCACCCGGCGCGTCCCGTGCCACCGACGGCGTACGCTCCGCGAGCCGCCCCGCCGCGGCCCGGCGTACCGCCGCCGGTGGCCCGGTCAAGCGGCTCACCGCACCCCAACCCCGGCGCTTCACCGGGCGCGCCACAGTGCTGTTCGCGGTGCTCATCGCGCTCGCCCTGGCGTACACCTATCCGGTCCGGGTCTACCTGGACCAGCAGGCCGACATCGAGCGGATGGAGGCGGCGCAGGCCGCCCAGCGGGCCGAGATCGACCGGCTCACCGCCGAGGCGGCCAAGTGGAAGGACCCGGAGTACGTCAAGACGCAGGCCCGGGAGCGGTTCTTCATGGGCAAGCCGGGCGAGACGCTGCTCGTGGTGCTCTCCGACCCGGAGGGCGCCGCGAAGGACGCCGGCAAGGGCGCGAAGCCGGGGGCGCCGAAGCCGCCCGAGCCCTGGTACGACACCCTGTGGGGGAGCGTGCGGGCGGCCAACGCCGAGCGCCCCGACAAGTGAGCTTTGATCCGAGAGGCACTTCCTTGAGCGTCGTACCACCGCAGGAGCCGGCGGCGGACTCCGTACCCCCGCCGGAACGCCAGCCGGCCACCGAGGCCGACCTGGCCGCGGTGGCCGCGCAGCTCGGACGCCCGCCTCGCGGCACCCGCGCGGTGGCCCACAGGTGTCCCTGCGGCCTGCCCGACGTGGTGGAGACGACGCCCCGGCTGGCGGACGGCACGCCGTTCCCGACGCTGTTCTACCTGACCTGCCCGCGTGCCACAGCGGCGTGCAGCCGGCTGGAGTCGGCCGGGCTGATGAAGGAGATGGCCGAGCGGCTCGCCGAGGATCCGGAGCTGGCGGCGCGGTACCGGGCGGCGCACGAGGACTACCTGACCCGCCGGGAGGCGATCGGGGAGGTGCCGGAGATCGCGGGCATCTCGGCCGGCGGCATGCCGGGGCGGGTGAAGTGCCTGCACGTGCACCTCGGGCACGCGCTCGCGGCCGGGCCGGGGGTCAACCCGTTCGGCGACGAGACGCTGGCGCTCGTGGAGAAGTGGTGGGCGGCCGGCCCCTGCGTGGACGTGCCCGCGGTCCAGTGAGATGAGCGCCGACGAGATCACTGTGCGCCGGGCCCGCACCACCGACGTACGCGGCATCCGGCGGCTGGTGGACACCTACACCGACGACCGGCGGCTGCTCAGCAAGGCGACTGTGACGCTGTACGAGGACGTGCAGGAGTTCCGGGTCGCGGTGACGTCTGACGGCACGGTGGTCGGCTGCGGCGCGCTGCACGTCATGTGGGAGGACCTGGCCGAGATCCGGACGGTGGCGGTCGACCCGTCCTGCCGGGGCCACAAGATCGGGCACCGGATCGTCGGCGGGCTGATCGACGCGGCGCGGGAGCTGGGCATCGCCCGGATCTTCGTGCTGACGTTCGAGACCGGCTTCTTCGGCTCGTTCGGCTTCCGCGAGATCGACGGCGCGCCCGTGCCGCAGCCGGTGTACGAGCAACTCCTGCGCTCGTACGACGAGGGTGTCGCGGAGTTCCTGGACCTGGAACGGGTCAAGCCCAACACCCTGGGCAACACCCGCATGCTGCTGCGCCTCTGACCGTGCGCGGGCTGCCGTAGGGTGGGCGCCGTGAGTGCGCGTGTGGCCGCCATCGACTGCGGGACCAACTCGATCCGACTGCTGATCGCCGACCTGCCCGAGGCGTCGGCCGGGGACTCGTCGCCGCTGCGCGACGTCAGCCGGCGGATGGAGATCGTCCGGCTGGGGCAGGGCGTCGACCAGACCGGCATGCTCGCGCCGGAGGCCATCGAGCGGACCCGCGTGGCGCTCGCCGACTACGCGGCGGAGATCGAGAAGTCCGGCGCCGAGCGGGTACGCATGTGCGCCACCTCGGCCTCCCGCGACGCCTCCAACGCCGCCGACTTCCGCGCCATGGTCGAGCGCACGCTCGGCGTACCGCCCGAGGTGGTGACAGGCGACGAGGAGGCACGCCTGTCGTTCACCGGCGCGGTGCGCGGCCTGCCCGCCGATGCAGAGCCGCCGTACCTGGTGGTCGACATCGGCGGCGGTTCGACCGAGTTCGTCGTCGGCACCCGCGCCGACGGGGTGCGGGGCGCGATCTCGGTGGACATCGGCTGCGTCCGGATGACCGAACGGCACCTGCACGACGATCCGCCGACAGCGGCGCAGATCGCCGCCGCCGAGTCCGACATCGCCGCCGCCGTCGACCGCGCGCTCGCCGCCGTGCCCGGCCGCGAGGCCGCCACGCTGGTCGGGCTCGCCGGTTCGGTCACCACAGTGGTCGCCCTGGCGCAAGGGCTCCGGGAGTACGACCCCAGCCGCATCCACCACGCCCGCATCTCGTACGAGCAGGTGGCCGAGGTGACAGCCGACCTGCTCGGCAAGAGCAGTGAGCAGCGGCTGGCGTACCCGGTGATGCACCCCGGGAGGGCCGACGTGATCGGCGCCGGCGCGCTGGTGCTGCGAGTGATCATGGAGCGGGCCGGGATGCCGTCCGTGGTCGCCTCCGAGCACGACATCCTCGACGGCATAGCTTGGAGCCTCGCCTAGCCCTCATCTTCTCGCCCGCCCCTTCGGCGGTGATCAAGGAGTTTGTGTCAGATCCGGACGCCTCCGGGTACGCAAAGTCCTTGGTCGACGGGACGGGCGGGGTTAGTCCGTCGCCAGGTCGGGGCGGTGTTCCCTGATCCACTTCTCGACGTCGGACTTCCGCCAGATCTGGCCCATCCGGAGCACCTGATAGGGCGCGGGGAAGTCGCGTCGCGAAGCGACCACTGACGCGCGGGCACGCGAGACGCCACCGAGCATGTCTCGGATCTCAGCGATTCCCACGAACTCGACCACCTCTTGACGGTAGGTAGCAGCGATTGACTCGCGATCGGTAACAGCGATCGGGGTTGACGATCGGTAACAGCGCGAGCACGATCGGGGGATGACCGTGAGGAACTGTTCTCCCGTACCCGATCGCAGTCGCCGTGTCGTGCGGCCGCACGTACCGATGCGGCCCCTCTGGTTGTGCCGGGTGTGCGCGGCCCCCTGGCCGTGCCAGCCGGCCCGCCTGTTGCTGCTGCTGGACTACCGGCGCGACCGCGTCGCCCTGTCGATCCACATGGCGGGCTGCCTGTTCGACGCCACCGCCGACCTGATGGCCGCCAACCCGAACCCGGCCGACCTGTTCGACCGTTTCATCGGGTGGACCGCCCGTCCTTCCTCCCGGTGAACAAGGCCGGGCAAAGTGCTGCGTGATTGACGGTAGTGTGGATTGCGCACTAGTGTGCGGAGCGTGGATACCACGCAGCTCCTCAAGGGCGTGCTCGACCTGGCGGTGCTCGCCGTGCTCAAGGACGAGGACGGATACGGCTACGACATCCTGCGGCGGCTGCGCGAGGCCGGCCTCACCGAGGTCGGCGACGCCTCGGTCTACGGCACGCTGCGCCGGCTGTTCGCCGCCGGTCTGCTCACCACGTACGTGGTGCCCAGCGAGTCCGGACCGCACCGCAAGTACTACTCGCTGAACGCCGCCGGGCGCGACCAGCTCACCCGCTCCGGCAAGACGTGGCGCTCGTTCGCCACCACCATGGACGCACTGCTCGACGATCGGGGGATGGCGGCATGACCGTCACTGGGCAGGAGATCACGGACTACGTCGACCGGGTGCGCGCGGCGCTCGCCGACCTGCCGCCGGCAGTCCGCGACGAGCTGACCGAGGACCTGCCGGAACACCTCGCCGAGGTGGCCGCCGAGGGCGAGGGCGCGCTCGTGGACCGGCTGGGCACCCCCGAGGCGTACGCGGCCGAACTGCGTGCCGCCGCCGGCGCCGGGGAGGGGCGGCGACCGGCGCGCTTCCACCGCCTGGCCGAGGCGCGGGATCAGGCGGCCACTCAGATACGTCTGCTGGATCGTCAGCTCGGCCCGGTGCTCGGGCACGAGACGGTGAGCGACTTCCTGCGCCCGCTGCGCCCGGCCTGGTGGCTGGTGCGTGGCTGGCTGGCCGCGCTGCTGATCAGCGTCATGGTGGACGGTGGCCGGCCCGGTCTGCTGCCCCGGCCGAACGACAACGCGTCGGCCGGCCTGCTGCTGCTCATCGGCGCGGTGGTCGCGTCACTGTGGCTCGGCCGCCGTTCCGCGGGCTTCACCGGCTGGCCGCGCCGCCTGCACCGGCTGGGTACGGCCGCGCTGCTGCTCTTCGGCTTCGCGGTGCTCGTCGATGTGGACCGGAACGCCAGCTCCGACGTCTACAGTGGCTACGAGCAGACGTCGGTGGACCGGCGGTACGACCGGATCGAGGACGTCTTCGTCTACGACCAGCAGGGGCGGCTGATCCGCGACGCGCAGCTGTTCGACCAGAACGGCGTGCCGATCCGGCTCGGCTGGCCGAACTGCCTCGACTCGTCCGGCGCCGTGCCCGCACCCCGCAACGCCTACCCGTACTGCCCGGAGCTGGCACCGTTCGGCGCACCGGCCTCCCCGTCGATCGCCCCGCCCGCACCCGCACCCACAGGCAGCGCCACCCCGACCGCGCCCACCCCGACCGCGCCCAGCACCAGCGCTTCCCCGGAACCCACGTCAACGCGCTAGAGCGCGCGCGATCCCGCGAGATCTTGGTACGAAGCGGCCCTCATAGGGGTCGGAATCCTCCAAGATCTCGCGGGATCCGCTGTCAGGCGATGGCGGCGATGTCACCGTCGTCGAAGTAGATCGCCTGGTGGAGCCGGCCACCCAGCGCCGCGGCGAACCGGGCCACCACCTCCTGTCCGGAGATCTTTCCCTGCTCGATCTGGGAGACCCGTCCCTTGGTGACGCCCATCCGGTCGGCGACCTGCTGCTGGGTCAGGCCGCGCGCTCGCCGTACCTCCGCGAGGCGGTGACCGATGACCTCGGCGAGGAGTTCCTGCTTACCCGCATCGACCGCCTCTTCCCCGCCGGCCCGGGCGACGTGGTCGGCGCGGATGTCCTGCCACCGGGAGTAGTCGCTCATGCCTTCCCCTCCTCTCGTGCCCGGTCCTTGAGGTAGAGCTCGTAGCGGTGCTCGGCGACGGGAATGGCCTCCTGATACCACGTCTTCCACCGGCCGGACTTGTCGCCGGCGACCAGGAGGATGCTCGAGCGCCACGGGTCGAACGCGAAAAGGATACGCACGGTGCCCGGCCGGAGCTCCTTCAAGTTCGCCATCGACGAACCGTGGATGGTGTCGACAAGGGGCCGTCCGAGTCCTGGTCCGTGCTCGGCCAGGAGGTCGATCGCCTGCACCACCCGCGCATGGGTGGACGCGTCGAGAGTGTCGAGCCACTGCCGCACCTCGTCGACCAGGTAGACGTCCCAGTCTCCAGCCACCACGGGGCTAGTTTAGCAATCGCTATACCCAGCGTGTGTGCCTGTCCGGCGGTTCAACAGGAGGTGAATGCCACTGTTGTTCCGTCTTCCCCGCGCCGGTGACCGCGTGGCACGCTACCGGCACGTATCAGCCAACTGGGCGACCAGCCAATGATGACTGACCGCTAGGAGGACGGGCCCATGGGCGAGATGGTGAGCTTCACCGGCAACGGGGGGACGAGCGAGGGGTATCTCGCGATACCCTCCGGCGGTGCGGCCAGCCCGGCGGTCATCGTCATCCAGGACTGGTGGGGACTGGTGCCCCACGTCCGGGCCGTGGTCGACCGCTTCGCCGAGGCCGGCTTCGTCGCCCTCGCGCCCGACTTCCGGCACGGCGGGCCGGCCGTGAAGCCGACCGAGCCGCGGCTGATGCTGAACAGCTCCCAGATGGACGAGGCGGCGAGTGACATCGCCGCCGCCGCCGAATACCTGGCGAGCCGGTCCGAGGTCGCCGGCAAGGTGGGCTGCGCCGGGTTCTGCGCGGGTGCAAGCCTGGCGCTGTGGTCCGGCACGTTCTCCGAGCGCATCGTGGCGACCGCCGGGTTCTACCCGCGCCTGCCCTGGGAGGGCATGGCCACTGGCGCGGCGGACAACGCCGGTCGCACGGGCGCGGCGGACAACGCCGGCCGCACCGACTGGGCCGGCTACGCCGGGAAGGCCGCGCTCATCCACTGCTCCGAGGCGGACGGCCTGTCCGCCGCCGACGGGGTGCAGAGCGTACGCCGGTCCATCGAGTCCGCCGGTGGCACCTGCCAGACGTTCGACTACCCGGGCACCGCGCACGCGTTCTTCAACGAGGACCGGCCCGAGCACTTCGACCAGCGGGCGGCCGCCACCGCCTGGGCCCGCACGCTGGAACTGTTCCGGGCGAAGCTTGGCTGAGTCGCGTACCCCGCAGGACGTGGTCGCCCGCGCCGCGCGGGCGGCCGACCTGGCCGACCTCGACGGCGCGGTCAGCGACTGCTTCGCCTGCCCGCGCCTGGTGGCCTGGCGGGAGGAGGTCGCCCGGGTCAAGCGGGCCGCGTTCCGCGACCAGGACTACTGGGGACGGCCGGTGCCCGGCCTCGGGCCGGCGGACGCCCGCATCGCGATCCTCGGTCTGGCGCCGGCCGCGCACGGCGGCAACCGCACGGGCCGGATCTTCACCGGGGACCGGTCCGGTGACGTGCTGTTCGCCGCGCTGCACCGCGCCGGGCTGGCCAACCAGCCGACGAGCGTGTCCGCGGACGACGGCCTGACGCTGCGCGACACCCGCATCTTCGCGGCTGTGCGGTGCGCGCCGCCGGACAACAAACCCACCCCGGACGAGCGCGACACCTGCGCGCCGTGGCTGCACCGCGAGGTCGAGTTGATCCGGCCCACGCTGCGCGTCGTGGTCGCGCTGGGCGCGTTCGCGTGGGCCGCGTGGTGGCCGGTGCTACGCCAGGTGTACGGGCAGCGACCGCCCACACCGCGACCTGCGTTCGGTCATGGGGCACACTGGTCCGGCGAGTCGGTGCCGGCGTTGCTGGGCTGCTATCACGTCAGCCAGCAGAACACGTTCACCGGCCGGCTCACACCGGCGATGCTGGACGACGTGTTCACCCGGGCGAAGGACCTGGCCGGGGTGGACTGAGGAACACCTGAGGCGGTGGGATGGATTTCGGCGTACTGCGCAGGTGGTGGCCGGTCGCCGCGGTGACGGTGCTGCTCGCGCTCGCCGCGTTCGCCGCCGGTCACTCCGCCATCGGGGCCAGCCGGATCCCGCCCGCCGCCGACACCATCCCGTACGTGCCGGACTACCCGTCGCCCGAGGCGGTGCCGTCGATCCCCGTCGAGCCCCGGGACGTGGGCGAGTCCACCTCGGGCGGTGTGCCCGGCTGGCTGGCCACCGCCGCCGTGGTGTTGCTGTCCGCGGCGGTGCTGGCCGCCGTCGGGTACGTCCTGTGGAACGTGCTGCGGGGCGCGCTGCGGCGCACCACTCGCGCGGTGCCGGTGCGGCGCACCAGGCGTACCGCCGAGGGGACCGCCCGCGAGGTGGTGGCCGCGCTCGACGCCGGACTCGTCGAACTGGACGACCGCTCCACCGACCCGCGGACCGCTGTGATCGCCTGCTGGGTACGCCTGGAGGAGGCCGCCGAGGACGCGGGTGTGCCCCGGCACA
Organism: Micromonospora sp. RV43; assembly: GCF_001029515.1. Taxonomy (NCBI): domain Bacteria; kingdom Bacillati; phylum Actinomycetota; class Actinomycetes; order Micromonosporales; family Micromonosporaceae; genus Micromonospora; species Micromonospora sp. RV43. The sequence continues at coordinate 12,379 of NZ_LEKG01000022.1, forward strand.
CCGGTGACACCCCGACCGACCTGGTGGGCCGGCTGCTGCGCGGCGACCCGGCGGCCGGCATCCCGGCGATCGCCAGCGCCGACGTGCTCGACGGTTTCGCGCACGTCTACCGGGAGGCCCGGTACGCCACGCACCCGGTCGACGAGCACACCCGGGACCAGGCCCGCGCCGCGTTGCGCCGGTTGCGCGGCGAGCTGACCAGCCTGGCGGGGGAGGCGTCGTGAGCACCAGCATCGACGACCTGCTGTCGTTCGGCGAGGAGCCCGCCGGGGAGGACGTCCGGCCCTCGGGCGGCGGCCGGGCGCGCCTGCTGCTGCGGACCGCGGCGGTCACCGCCGCCGTCGTCGTGGTGGTCGTGGTCGGGCTGCGCGCGGTCGGCCTGAAGGTGCCGATCTGGATCATCGTGGCGGGGGTGCTCGCCGTGCTCGCCGTACGCCGGGTCACCACCGCGCTGTCACCCCCGCCGCCGCCTCGCGCGGGTGCCCGAACGCCCGCCGGTGAGGAGCCCGGCACCTGGAACTGGTCCGCGCGGGACGCACTGCGCACCGCGATCAACGGCTGGGAGCGCCCGCTGGACTGGTGCGCCGGCAACCAGGAGCGGTTCACCGAGCGCATCCTGCCCCGCCTCGGCGAGCTGGCCGACGAACGGCTGCGCCAGCGCCACGGCGTCACCCGTGAGTCCGACCCGGCCCGCGCCCGGGCGGTGCTCGGCGAGCCACTGTGGACGTTCCTCGCCACCCCCGCCCGCCGCCCTCCGTCGCCGCGCGACCTCGCGGCGATCGTCGCCGAACTGGAGAAGATCTGATGAACGACGTGGACCGGAGCATGGCCCCCGCCGAGGTGGGCCGGCTCGCCCGGGCCGTCCTGGAGGCGGTCGGCACCGTCGTGGTCGGCAAGCGGGACGCGCTGGAGCTGGTGCTGGCCGGCATCCTCGCCGGTGGTCACGTGCTGCTGGAGGATCTGCCCGGCCTGGGCAAGACGCTCACCGCGCGCTGTTTCGCGCAGGCGCTCGGACTGGACTTCCGGCGGCTCCAGTTCACCCCGGACCTGCTGCCCGCCGATGTGACCGGCTCGTTCCTCTACGACCAGAGCAGCGGCGACTTCGCCTTCCGGGCCGGCCCGGTGTTCACCAACCTGCTGCTCGCCGACGAGATCAACCGGACGCCGCCGAAGACGCAGTCGGCGCTGCTGGAGGCCATGCAGGAGAAGCAGGTCTCGGTCGAGGGCGTGACCTACCGCCTGGACGAGCCGTTCCACGTGCTCGCCACCGCCAACCCCATCGAGTACGAGGGCACGTACCCGCTGCCGGAGGCGCAGCTCGACCGGTTCCTGCTGCGGGTGTCGTTCGGCTACCCCAGCCACGACGAGGAGTGGGACGTGCTGCGGCGCCGGATCGCCCGCCGCCGCGAGGAGGCGGAGATCAAGCCGGTGGTGGACGCCGCCACGCTGCGCGCCATGCAGGCCGCGCTGGAGGACGTGGTGGTCGAGGACTCGATCGGCCGGTACATCGTGGTGCTCACCGCTGCCACCCGGGAGCACCCGTCGGTGCTGGTCGGCGCGTCCCCGCGCGGCTCGCTGGCGCTGCTGCTGCTGTCCCGGGTGCGGGCGGTGCTCGCCAACCGGGACTACGTGGTGCCGGAGGACGTCAAGGCGGTGGCGGCGCCCGCGCTGGCGCACCGGATCACGCTGCGGCCGGAGATGTGGCTGCGCCGCGTCGACCCGTCGTTCGTGGTCGGCGAGGTGCTGGAGTCCACGCCCGCCCCGGCGAGCGGCGCGCTGCCCAGCTACGCCGCCGGACGCTGATGGACCGGGCCGACGCGGCAGGCGGCTGGGCGCCCACGTGGGCGCTCGGCCGGGCCGTGCTGCTCACCGGTGTGCTGCTCGTCGCCGCCGTCCTGCTCGGCCGCATCGACCTGGTGGTGCTCGCCACGCCGTTCGCGCTCGGGACCGCGTACGCGCTGCGCCGCCGCCCCGCCGCGCTGCCCGAGCTGGAACTCGGCGTCGGGGACACCCACCTGGTCGAGGGCGCGCCGCTGGCCGCCACCGTCGCGGTGGCCAACCCCGACCTGGTCGGGTACGACCTGGCGGTGGTCCGGACCCGGATGTCGCGCTGGCTGCGGGTGGAGCAGGTCGGCTTCGGCGGCACCGGGCTGGACGTGAGCCGCTCCGGCGGGGCGGACCGCCCGTTCGTCACGTCCGTACCCCGGGGCAGCGCTGTCGACCTGAAGCTGACCGGCACCGCCCTGCGGTGGGGGCGGCACCCGATCGGGCCGGCCGGGGTGCGGGTCGCCGCCGCCGACGGGCTGCTGGTCTCCCGCGCGGTGATCACCGACCCGATCCGGGCCCGGGTCTATCCGCGTACCGAGCCGTTCGACGCGGTCGAGGCGATGCCGCGGGCCGCCGGACTGGTCGGCGCGCACCGCTCGCGGCGGCCGGGCGAGGGCGGTGAACTGGCCGGGGTACGCGTCTTCGCGCCCGGTGACCGGTTGCGCCGGATCGACTGGCGGGTGTCGCTGCGGGCCCGCCAGCTGCACGTCGCGTCGACGCTCTCGGACCGGGACGCCGAGGTGGTGGTGCTGCTGGACGTGCTGGCCGAGGCGGGCCGCTCCGGTGGCGTGAACGGGACCGCGTCGGTGCTGGACACCACCGTGCGGGCCGCCGCCGCGCTCGCCGAGCACTACCTGCACCGCGGTGACCGGGTGTCGATGCTGGAGTACGGGCCGGCCGCTCGCCGGCTGCGTCCGGCCACCGGGCGGCGGCAGTACCTGACAGTGCTGGAGTGGCTGCTCGACGTGCAGGCCGAGTCGTCCCCGCACGAGCCGTACGACCAGGTCTTCGGCCCGCAGGTGCTCTCCTCGGACGCGCTCGTGGTGGTGCTCACCCCGCTGCTCGACGAGCGGTCCGCGCAGATGCTGGCCCGGCTGGCCCGGGGCGGGCGGTTCGTGGTGGCGGTGGACACGTTGCCGGCCGAGCTGCCGGTGCCGAAGGAACGCGGCTGGGCCGAGGTCGCGTACCGGCTGTGGCGGCTGGACCGGGACACGATGATCGGCCAGCTCCGCGAGCACGGCGTGCCGGTGGTGCGCTGGGCGGGCGCGGGCAGCCTGGACGAGGTGCTGCGCGACGTGGCCCGGCTGGCGACCGCCCCGAAGGCGGGGCTGCGATGAGCACGGGGAGCGCAGTCGCGAACGGAAGGGCGGCCCGGTGAACGCGGTTGTGGAGCGGGTGCGGGCGCTGCGGTTCGCCGCCGCCCGGGTCAGCCCGCTGCCGCTGCTCGTACGCGGCGGCATCTTCCTCACCGTGCTGGCCGGCTTCCTGCTCGCGTACCCGGTGCAGGCCCTCACCCCGCGCTCGCTGCTGGCCATGACGGTGGCCGCGGTGCTCCCGGCGGCCGGGCCGCGCCGGATCTGGCCGACGTTCACCGCGCTGGTGACAGTCGGCGGCTGGCTGCTGGCCACGCTCGGCTTCGACCGGCCGCCGGCGCTGTGGCGGCTGCTCGCCGTGGCGACGCTGCTCTACCTGGCGCACTCGCTCTGCGCGCTCGCCGCGCTGCTGCCCTACGACGGGCTGATCGACCCGGACGTGGTGCTGCGGTGGCTGGGCCGCGCGGGTGCCGTGGTGCTCGCCAGCGCCGTGCTCGGCGTGGTGCTGGCGTGGCTCGGGGGAGTGGGCGGTACGGACGGCTCACAGGTCGCGACAGTCGTGGGACTGCTGGTGGCGGTGGGGCTGAGCGCGCTGCTGGGCTGGCTGCTCCGGCGCAGGTGACGCGACGCTCGGGGGACGTTGCGCAGGTCACACGGGTTGTGCTCCGTCACAGAAGGGGGTCTCGCGCGGGATTACCCGAAGCACCCGGGGAAAGATAGATGACGTGAACCCGAAGCGGATCCTTGTCGTGGGTGCCGGTCACGTGGGCCTGTACGCCGCTCTGCGCCTGTCCAAGAAGCTGAGCAGGCGTGAGGCCGAGGTCATCGTCGTCGACCCGCAGCCGCACATGACGTACCAGCCGTTCCTCCCGGAGGCATCGGCGGGCAACATCTCCCCTCGGCACGCTGTGGTGCCGCTGCGGCGGGAGTTGCGTAAGTGCACCGTGGTGGCGGGCACCGTCACCCGGATCGACCACGACCGCATGACCGCCGTGGTGCAGCCGATCAGTGGCCCGGCCCGGGAGATCCGGTACGACCACGTGGTCGTCGCCCCCGGCTCGGTCTCCCGCACCCTGCCGATTCCCGGCCTGCACGAGAACGGCATCGGGTTCAAGACCATCGGCGAGGCCATCTTCCTGCGCAACCACGTGCTGGACCGGCTCGACGTGGCGGCCTCCACCACCGACCCGGCGGTCCGCAGCCGTGCGCTGACGTTCGTCTTCGTGGGCGGCGGCTACGCCGGCATCGAGGCGCTCGCCGAGATGGAGGACATGGCCCGTGACGCGCTGCGCTACTACCCGGAGCTGAAGCCGGAGGACATGCGCTGGGTGCTCGTCGAGGCGACCCAGCGGGTGCTGCCCGAGGTCGACCGGGACATGGGTGCCTACACGGTCCAGCAGCTGATGAAGCGGGACATGGACATCCGCCTGGACACCCGGCTGGAGTCCTGCGTCGACGGTGTGGTGAAGCTCTCCGACGGCGACAGCTTCCCGTCCGACACCATCGTCTGGACCGCCGGCGTGAAGCCCTCGCCGATGCTCGACGCGACGGACTTCCCGCGTGACGAGCGTCGCCGGGTCACCTGCCGGCCGACGCTGCAGATCGTGGACGGCGACCGGGTGGTCGAGGGCGCGTGGAGCGCCGGTGACTGCGCCGCCGTACCGGACCTGACCAAGGAGCCGGGCAACTTCTGCTCGCCGAGCGCCCAGCACGCGGTGCGGCAGGCGGCGCGGATGGCCGACAACATCGCCAACGTGATCCGCGGGCGCGAGCCGGTCGACTACAAGCACAAGCACGCCGGCAGCGTGGCGAGCCTCGGGCTGCACAAGGGCGTGGCGCAGGTCTACGGCATCAAGATGACCGGCTGGCCGGCGTGGTTCATGCACCGGACGTACCACATGTCGCGGATCCCCTCGTTCAACCGCAAGGTGCGCGTGGTGGTCGACTGGACGCTGGCGTTCTTCCTCAAGCGTGAGGTGGTCGCGCTGGGCCAGCTGCACGACCCGCGCGAGGAGTTCGCCGAGGCGTCGGCCCCGCCGGTCGCCGCGCGCGTCTGACGCGTTTCGCGTAAGGGCCCCTTCCGCACGGGAGGGGCCCTTCGCCGTGTCCGGGGTCAGAACCGCCAGGTCCAGGCGTCGGCTAGCCGCGTACCCGGCCGCCCGTAGAGCTGCTCCAGGGTGCGGCGCAGCATCTCCGCGTGCGGCGTGTCGTCGGTCACCGCCATGCACGAGGCGTGCCAGAACTCGACGTCCCGGGCGGCCTGGCGGCGTTGCCGGTCACCGATCGCGGGTGCCACGCCGCGGCGGGCCACGTCGGCGAGCAGCGCCGAGGTGGGACGCTGCCAGGTGCCCATGGTGGCCGAGCCGTGCGGGCCGTACGGGCCGATGAAGAAGCCCTCCGGCATGGCGAACGCGACGCCGGTGGCGGTGGCCCAGCGCATCGGCCAGGGATCCTGCGGCGTGGCGGTGGGCACCGGTACCAGCACCCCGCCGGGGCGTACGCACCGCTGCCAGTGGCCGCCGGTGACGAACTCGGGCAGCGGCGGCCGGTCCATCGTGGGCAGCGGTGTGGGGAAGACGCTGAGCAGCGCCGCGCCGACCGCGAGCGGGACGACCCGGCGGGCCCGGCCGGGTTCGGCGAGCGCCCGGTGCACGGCGAGCGTGAGCACTGTGCCGACGAGCGGCAGCACCGCCAGCGCGAAACGCGTCGGCAGCGCGCCGTCCACCACCGGGATCCCGGCCAGCAGCGCGTACGGACCGGGGATCCCGGTCCGCTCACCGCCGGCCACCGCCTCCGGGCCGAGCGCGAGTGCGGCCATCGTCAGCGCGGCGGCCACGACCGCCACCACCGGGGCGCGCCGGCCCAGCCGGACCGCGCAGGCGGCGGCTACCAGCAGCAGCGGCCAGCCCAGGAACGTGGTGAACTCGGACGGACCGGTGGTGAGCCGTACCGCCTCCGGGCTGCCGAACACCGTCAGCGCGGACAGGCGGGTCCAGGCGATCAGGTCGGCGGAGAAGTAGGCGGGTGGGAAGATGCCGTCCGCGACGCCCTGCGGGCCGGCGAACTGCACCCACAGCGGGTACGCCAGCACCGGCAGCGCCAGCCCGGCGGCGACGAGCAGACCACCGGCGAACCCGGAACCGGCCCGGCGCAGCAGGCCCCGGTCGGCCAGCCCGTACGCGACGGCGGTCACCGCCAGGGTGAGCGCGGCGAGGAACAACACCTCCTCGCCGACGAATACCTGCACGGTGACGACCGCGGCGAGCCCGGCCGCGGAGGAGGCCGTCCGGCGGCGGTCCGGGCCGTCCGGGCGACCGGCCGGGTCGGCGGCGCGCAGCAGCCGGACCACGAGCCAGACCAGCACCGGGACCAGCCACTGCGCGGTCATGTGCAGGTGGCCGTTGCTCTGCGAGACCATGCCCGGCCCGAAGCCGCAGAGCGCCGCGCCGAGTACGGCAGCGAGCCGGCGGGCCCGCAGGACGCGGGTGAACAGCAGGTACCAGGCGAGCGCCGTACCGGCCATGTTCGCGGCGACGAGCAGGGCGAACGTCACGGGCGCCCCGAACGCCAGCGTGACCGGGGCGAGCAGCACACCGAGCACCACGATCGACGTGTTGGCCATCAGGTTGACCCCGTCCGGCGCGTTCAGCCGGCCGGTGACCAGGCTCAGCTCGCCCCGCAGGGCACGCGCGTCCAGCGCCAGGAACCACTCGTACAGCGTCTGGTCGGCCGGGTTGAGGGCGAGTGCGCGAGTGCCCGGCGCCGGCCAGAGACCGTGGGTGAGCCAGGCGGCGAGCGCGACGAACGCCAACCCGGCGAGCAGGTCCGCGCGGTGCCGCCGGACGGCGGCCGTCACCCGCCGTGTGACCGCCGCCGGGCGGGCCGCCCGGGCGTGATCGGGCCCGGGTGCCGTGCGGGCGGCGCTGGTCACGGCCTCGACCATAACGGCCGCACCCGTCGGGGTACGCCGCGTCGCGGCCGAGCCGCTACGGTGAGATCTGCACCGCCGCGTGTCGACGCGCCGGTGTCACCCGCCCGGGTGGTGGAACGGCAGACACGGCCGCCTTAAAAGCGGCTGCCGCAAGGCGTGCGGGTTCGACCCCCGCCCCGGGCACGTGAACTCTCAGCTTTCCCACAGCTAGCCGTAGCACGCGCGATTGCGGCCACGTCTACCCTGGAGTAGCACGTCTACGTGCGATCGACCCCCTGAGGGAGGCCTGAGAAGTGAAGACCTCGAACCCGGTGCTCGCCCGGCTCGGCCAGGCGGCAGAGCGTGAGCGGGCGGCCGGGTACGCCCAGCCCGGGCCGTACGGTCAGCCCGGATACCCCCAGCAGTACCCGCAGCAGCAGTACCCCCAGCAGCCCTACGCCCAGCCCTACCCGGGCGGCTACGGCCAGCCGGTGGCCCCGCCCACCGTGACCCCGATGACCCTCGACGACGTGGTCGTCAAGACGGTCCTCATGCTCGCCATCCTCGGCGCCTCGGCCGCGGCGGCCTGGGTGCTCGTGCCGGACTCGCTCGTCGGCGTCGCGTGGATCGGCGCCGCGGTCGTCGGCCTGGTGCTCGGCCTGATCATCTCGTTCTCGCGGATGGCCAACCCGGCGCTCGTCGTGGCGTACTCGGTCATCGAGGGCGTCTTCGTCGGCATGGTCAGCAAGGCGTTCGAGTCGCTCTACGACGGCATCGTGCTCCAGGCGGTCGTGGCCACGTTCGGCGTGTTCTTCCTGATGGCGATGATCTACAAGGCGCGGATCATCCGGGCCACGCCGAAGTTCGCCCGGATCATGGTGGCGATCATGGCCGGCCTGTTCGGCGTGATGCTGGTCAACCTGGTGCTGGCGCTGTTCGGCGTGAACACGCACCTGCGTGACGGCAGCCCGCTCGCGATCGGCTTCAGCCTGGTCTGCATCGTGGTGGCGTCGCTGAGCTTCGTGCTCAACTTCGCCGACATCGAGGAGGGGGTCCGGATGGGCCTCCCGCAGCGCTACTCCTGGACCGCCGCCTTCGGCATCGTGGTCGGCCTGGTCTGGCTCTACATCGAGATCCTGCGGCTGCTCAGCTACTTCCAGGGCGACGACTGACATCACGCCCTCCCCGACGACGCCCGCCTGCCGCATCCGCGGCGGCGGGCGTCGCCGTTTCCCCGTCCCCGCCGGACCGCCCGGGGCAGAGTGGGATCCGGGTACGTGGGCGGGAGGTGGTCACGGTGCGCAGTGCCAACCCGGTGCTGGACCGGCTGGACGACGTCGGCCGCGCCGAGCGGCAGGTGCTCGGCGTCGGTACCGCCGACACGATGACGGTGGCCGACGTGATCAGCCGGACCGTGGGTCTGCTGCTGATCACCGGCGTCACGGCGGCGGTGTCCTGGGTGGTGGTGCCGCAGGCCGCGTGGATCTCCGCCGCACTCGCCGGAAGCGCGCTGGCCAGCCTCGCCCTGGTGCTCGTCATCTCGCTGAAGCAGATCACCAGCCCGCCGGTCATCGTCGGGTACGCGGTGCTCCAGGGCGTGCTGCTCGGGGTGGCCAGCCGCGCCTTCGAGATGGTCTATCCGGGCATCGTGGCGCAGGCGGTGATCGGCACGTTCGGCGTCTTCCTCGGCATGGCCGTGCTCTACCGGGCCCGGCTGGTACGCGCCACCCCGCGCCTGGCCCGGCTGGTCATCGGCACGCTCGTCGGGATCGTGGCGATCGGCCTGGTCAACCTGTTCGCGTACCTGTTCACCGGGCGGCAGGGGGTGGTCGTCTACAGCCTCAGCGACCGGGTGGGCTGGCTGCCGTACCTGTTCTCGGTGGTGGCGATCATCGCGGGCGCGCTCAGTTTCATCCTCGACTTCGACCTGGTCGAGCGGTCGGCCGCGAACCGGCTGCCCCGCCGCTACGCCTGGTACTGCGCCTTCGGTCTGCTGGTCGGGCTGATCTTCCTGTACTGGCAGATCCTCCGCCTGCTCAGCTACGTACGCCGCTGACGCCGGCTGAGCACGCTCCGGCCTGGTGTCGCCGTAGACTCGGCGGCGATGAGCGCAGCGGAACTGGACCGGGCGGTGACCCTGCTGGTCCGACAGGTCGGGCACTGGCAGCAGCCGCGCTGGTCGGCCAAGGCGGACGGCGGCAACGTGTCCCGCGCCGACCTGGTGCACAAGCTGGTCCAGGAGATCGCCAACCTGGCCGCCGACGCGGCCGGTGAGCCGCGCCGCGAGGTGCCCCGCCTCCCCAGCGACCTGGCGCTGCCCGACCAGCTCCGCGTGGTAGCCGCCGACCTGACGCTCGCCGACCCGCCCGAGCCGGTGCTCACCGAGGCCACCGCCCAGGTAACCCGAACCCGCACCGCCCTCTGACCCCCGCCCTTAGTCGCGTTGATCATGAGGTTGGCGGCGACAAAACGGACGCGGATCCCCGTCAACTTCATGATCGACGGAGTAGGGGACGGTCAGAAGGAGGGTCGGTCAGGGCTTCAGCCAGCGGCGTACCTTGCGGTGTCTTGACCGGTCGCGGGCCCGCAGGACCGCGGGGCGGTCGTGGCCGGCGGCCTCGGCCTGCCTCGCGTGCAGCAGGCCGTAGGTGAACGTGTTCTCGCCGTCGGCGTACGCCTGGAGCGCCTGCCGTCGCAGCACCTCCCGGGTGACCACCGAGTCCTGGTGGGTGCCGAGCAGATCCTGGAGCGCCTTGAACCGCTTCACCAGCCGGGCGGCCCGCTTGCCGGCGGCCGGCTCGCGCACCTCCACCGCGTAGCGGGCGGCCTTGAGCTTCTTGCGTGCCTCGTGCAGCGCGGCGTCCCCGTCCGGCCCGGTGGTGGCGAGCGCCCGGTCCAGCCGGGTGTCGGCGCGGCGCACCGCCTTGCGGATCCGGCGGTCCGTCCAGCGCCGGCCGACGTCGGCGGGCGGGGCGTCGGCCAGCCGGTCGAGGCGGGTCAGCAGGGCGGGATAGCGGTCGGAGTCCAGCGCGGACCGCAGCGCGGTGGTCGCCTCGGCCAGGTCGGCGGCGAACCGTTCGCCGATCCGCGCCGCGACCGGGCCGAGCACCAGCTCGTCCGGCAGCTCGTGCACCGCCTCGGTGAGCCGGGCGGCCATCACCTGGGTGTCGCGGACCCGGCCCAGCTCGCCGCCGAGGCGGCGCAGCTCGGCCCGGACCGCCTCGCTCTCGCGGCGGTCCCACAACCCCCGGAAGGTACGCAGCGTCGCCCGCAACCGGCGGGTCGCGACGCGCATGTCGTGGACCGCGTCCTCGTCCCCCTGGTACGCGGCCGCGTGGTTGCCGACGATCGCGTCCCGCTGCACCCGGACGTACGCGAGGACCGGCGCCGCCGTGCCGTCCGGTTCCCGGTCGTCGAAGCGCTCGATCCGGCCGGCGACGGCCCGGTGCGACTTGCTGACCGTTACCTCGCGGGCGCCTGCCGCGCGAAGCTGCTCGCCGAGTGCGTCGAGCAGCGCCTCGTCGCCCTCGACCAGCTCGATCTCGATCTCGTGCCAGGTCCGCGCGGCGCCGTCCACCAGGTCCTCGGACCGGACGTCGTCCTCGGCCACCTCGGCAAGCACCCGGCCGTCCGCGTCGAGCAGCCGATGTTCCCGGCGGCGGTTGACGACCCGGGCCGCCGGTGCCACAGGCCGGCCGCGCGACGCGCCCCGGATCAGCGCGACCAGCTCGGGCGGCGGACCGTCGTCGGACGCCCCGGCGGGGAACTGGTGCTCGACCCGGGCGCCACCGACCGCGCCCACCTTGAGGTGCCAGCCCGCGTCGTGCCCACCGGTACGCCGGCGCAGCGCGTGCCCGCTGCGCAGCAGGAGCAGGTCGTCGGTGTCCCAGTAGACGGCGTCCAGATCCGAGACGGTGGCGTCGGACATGGTCACGACGCCACCGCACCCGGTCAGGTCGGGCAGCCGGAAACCCTCGTCGCCGGAGTACTTGCGCTCACGTTCCACGACGGTCGCCATGCGGCCTCCCGTACCCGGCCCGCGCACCGGCGAACCGGTCTCAGCTCAGTCGTTCGAGCACCATCGCCATGCCCTGGCCACCGCCGACGCACATGGTCTCCAGACCGATGGTCTTGTCGTGCCACTCCAGCGCGTTGAGCAGCGTGCCGGTGATCCGGGCACCGGTCATGCCGAACGGGTGACCGACGGCGATCGCGCCACCGGCGACGTTCAGCTTCTCCTCCGGGATGCCGAGCTGCCGGTACGAGGGGATCACCTGGGCGGCGAACGCCTCGTTGATCTCGACCAGGTCGACGTCGTCGATGGTCATGCCGGCCCGCTTGAGCGCCTGCTTCGACGCCTCGACCGGGCCCAGACCCATGATCTCGGGGGAGAGCGCGGTGACACCGGTGGAGACGATCCGGGCCAGCGGGGTGAGCCCCAGCTCGGACGCGCGCTGCGCGCTCATGATCACCACGGCGGCGGCGCCGTCGTTGAGCGGGCAGCAGTTGCCAGCGGTGATCCGGCCGTCCGGGCGGAACACCGGCTTCAGACCGGCCACCGCCTCCAGTGTCACACCGGCACGCGGGCCGTCGTCGGTGCTGACCACCGTGCCGTCCGGCGTGGTGACCGGGGTGATCTCACGGGCCCAGAAGCCGTCAGCGATCGCCTTCTCGGCGAGGTTCTGGCTGCGGACGCCGAACGCGTCCATGTCCTCGCGGGTCACGTCGTACGCCTGGGCCAGGTTCTCCGCGGTCTGCCCCATGGCGAGGTAGATGTCGGGGAGCTGCCCGGCCTCGCGCGGGTCGGTCCACACCTCGGAGCCGCCCTGGGCGCGGGCCGCGGAACGCTCCCGGGCCTCGGCGAAGCGCGGGTTCTCCCAGCCGCCGCCGACGAGGGCCTGCGCCTCCGGCGGCAGCGTGTCCGAGTTGCCCCGCGCGTACCGGGAGACCATCTCCACACCGGCGGAGATGAACACGTCACCCTCACCGGCCCGGATCGCGTGCATCGCCATCCGGGTGGTCTGGAGCGAGGACGCGCAGTAGCGGGTCAGCGTGGCGCCGGGCAGGCCGTCCAGGCCCATCAGGGTGGCGACCACCCGGGCCATGTTGAAGCCCTGCTCGCCGCCGGGCAGACCGCACCCGAGGTAGAGGTCGTCGATGGTGGTGGGATCGAGCGCCGGGACCTTGTCGAGGGCGGCCTGGACGATGGTGGCGGCGAGGTCGTCCGGGCGGACCTCGCGGAGGGAACCCTTGAACGCGCGGCCGATGGGGGACCGGGCGGTGGCGACGATGACGGCGTCGCGGGGCGACTCAATCGGCATGAACCAACGTTAACGCGCGAGTAACATGCCCGGGAAGCCGCGAGGCGGGCGGGAAATGTCACCCCGTGGGCGGTCGCCGGTGGTGCCGGAACGCGACGGCCGCCGCGGCCTCGACCGCCGGGAGCAGGGCGTGCGCCCAGACCCGGTACCCGTCGGCCGACGGGTGGAAGCCGTCGTGGCAGAGCGTGCCCGCGTCCGCGCGGAACACCGGACCGGTCTCGGTGCCCAGGTCGACGACGGTTCCGCCGGCGTTCAGCACGGCCGCGGTCTGGGCCCGCGCCATCCGCCGCCCGGACCAGCCGAGCACCTGACGCAACGGTGCGGCGACCGCGCGTACCGCCCCGAGATCGGGGCACGTGCCCACCACCACCTCGACGTGCGCCTCCCTGAGACGGCGTACCGCCGAGCCGAGATAGGCCGCCGCGTCGCCGGGCCGGGACATCGCGGTGGCGTCGTTCGCCCCGATCAGCACCACAGCCACGTCCGGCCGCTCACCGAGCAGCGCCCGGGCCACCTGAGTGGCCAGGTCGGTGGCGCGCGAGCCGGAGACCCCCACGCTGGACAGCTGCACCCGGCGGCCGGTCGGCCCCTCGGAGAGCAGGTTGGCGAGCTGACCGCCGATGGTGTCCTCGAACCGGTCGACGCCCACGCCGAGCGCCGACGAGTCACCCAGCAGCACCAGCCGCAGCGGCGGGGCGTCCGCACGGCCGACCGTCGCGCGCAGCACCAGACCCAGCTCGGGCTGGGCGTACTCGCGGGTGCGGGCGGCGATGGCCTGGCCGGCGAGGACCGCCGCGCCGCCCACCGTCCCGGCCAGCAGCGACAGGGCCGCCGCCCGGCCCCACCGGGCCACCTCGTTCCGCTCGCTCATGACGCCACTCCGCTTCGCTCCGTGCCGCCATGAGGCACCTTCGCGCTGAGCCGGCCGATTCGCTCGCTGCGCTCGCTCATGACGTCACTCCGCTTCGCTCCGTGCCGCCATGAGGCACCTTCGCGCTGAGCCGGCCGATTCGCTCGCTGCGCTCGCTCATGACGTTCCCTCCAGCGTTGCCGAGTCGGCGGCGCTGCCGGTCGGTGGCACCGCGCCGACGCCGAAGAAGGCCCGCCGGCGAAGCTGCGCCCACCGCCCGCCCGGTCCGCGGTCGCGACCCCGGAGCTGGGCGCCGCTGACCTCCGTGCCGGCGTGCCGGGCCGCCTGGTGGGCGGCCTCCGGGAGCGACCGTACGCCTTCCACGCCGGGCAGGACAGGCCTGCGTTCCGGGACCGCGCCCAACGCGGACAGCACGGTGGGCAGCAACGCCGCCGCGGCTATCGCGTACCCCTCGGCGGAGGGGTGGAACCGGTCCCAGGCGAACATCCGCCCGGGCTCGGCGGCGAACCGCGGCCCGAGCATGTCGCCGAGCGAGACGGCGCGGCCGCCGGCCTCGACCACGCCCACCGTCTGCGCGGCGGCGAGCTGGCGGCTCCAGCGCCGGGCCAGCCAGCGCAGCGGCGGCTGGATCGGCCGGATGGTGCCCAGGTCGGGGCAGGTGCCGACGACCACCTCGCAGCCGGCCGCCCGGAGCGTACGGACCGCGTCGACCAGGTAGCGCACCGCTACCGAGAACGGTGAGCGGTTGGTGACGTCGTTGCCGCCGACCAGGATCACGGCCACGTCCGGCTCGACCTCCAGGGCGGATTCGACCTGCGGCTTCAGCCCTGAGGACAGCGCACCGACCACGGCGAACCGGTGCAGCCGGACCGGCCGGTGCAGGCGGCGGGACAGCCCGGTGGCCAGCAGCGAGCCCGGTGTCTCCCGGCGCCTGTGCACGCCGTACCCGGCCGCTGAGGAGTCGCCCAGGATGACCATGGTGATCGGCGGGCCGGGCAGTCTCGCGCCGTACACACCGTCGCAGCGCGGCGGCGGGGCCTGCGCCATCGGGATGGTGCGGCGGGCCTGCCGGGCCTGGCCGAGCAGCACCCCGCCGGTGGCGGCGGTGGCCGCCACCGTGGCGCCCGTGCCGATCGCCGCGAGGCGGGCGATCTGCCGGGCGCGCTGCCGGCGGACCGGCGCGACGGAACCAGCGTCCCCCATGAACCGACAGTATCGCGCCGGTACGACCACTGCTGTCCTTGATCGGATGGCTGGGCGGTGCCCGGATCGGGTACCGATGGGTGCAGCGGACGCGGGCTTGCCACCGGGCCGCACCATGGTCGGGCGGAGAGGGGCGAAATCATGGGGAAGACGTTGAAGCGCAGCGCCGCGTTCGCGGCGCTGGCCCGGGCGCTGGCGGCGGGCACGCGGGGCGGGCCGTCGCTCGGGGCACGGCTGGCGGCGCTGCCGCGGATGATCCGCGCGACCACCAGGGGCGAGTACGACGGTGGCCTGCGCCTGGCGCTGATGGCGGGGGCGACGGCGTACATCGTCTCCCCGATCGACCTGCTCCCGGAGATCCCGCTGGCGATCTTCGGGCTGGCCGACGACGCGGTCATGGTCACCTGGCTGGCGGGCAGCGTGCTCGCCGAGACCGAGCGGTTCCTGGAGTGGGAGGCACGTCGCAGCTCCGTCATCCCCGGGCATGTGGTGCCCTGACGGCACGTACGCTGGTCGGCGAACTGACGGCTGACCGACCGCCCCACGACGGCGGCGCGACGAAGGGCACAACGAGGTGCAGTACTACGACAACGTCGTCGAGCTGATCGGCAACACCCCGCTGGTACGCCTGCGCAACGTCACCGAGGGCATCCAGGCCACCGTGCTGGCGAAGGTGGAGTACGTGAACCCGGGCGGCTCGGTCAAGGACCGGATCGCGATGCGCATGGTGGAGGACGCCGAGAAGGCGGGCATCCTGCGGCCGGGCGGCACGATCGTGGAGCCGACCAGCGGCAACACGGGCGTCGGGCTGGCCCTGGTGGCCCAGCTCAAGGGCTACCGCTGCGTCTTCGTCTGCCCGGACAAGGTCAGCCAGGACAAGCAGGACGTGCTGCGCGCGTACGGCGCCGAGGTGGTGGTCTGCCCGACCGCCGTCGCGCCGGAGGACCCGCGCTCCTACTACAACGTCTCCGACCGGCTGGCCCGGGAGATCCCCGGCGCGTGGAAGCCCAACCAGTACAGCAACCCGGCCAACCCGCGCTCGCACTACGAGACCACCGGTCCGGAGCTGTGGCGGCAGACCGAGGGGAAGATCACCCACTTCGTCGCGGGCGTCGGCACCGGCGGCACCATCTCCGGCATCGGCCGCTACCTCAAGGAGGCGTCCGAGGGCCGGGTCAAGGTGATCGGCGCGGACCCGGAGGGCTCGGTCTACTCGGGCGGCACCGGCCGGCCGTACCTGGTCGAGGGCGTCGGTGAGGACTTCTGGCCGGAGACGTACGACCGGGGGATCGCCGACGAGATCGTCGAGGTGTCGGACAAGGAGTCCTTCGAGATGACCCGCCGGCTGGCCCGCGAGGAGGGTCTGCTGGTCGGCGGCTCCTGCGGCATGGCAGTGGTGGGCGCGCTGGAGGTGGCCCGCAAGGCCGGCCCGGACGACGTGATCGTGGTGCTGCTGCCGGACGGCGGCCGGGGCTACCTGTCGAAGATCTTCAACGACAAGTGGATGGCCCGGTACGGCTTCCTTGACGACTCGGGCACCGAGCCGACCGTCGCCGACGCGCTCACCGGCAAGCCCGGTGGCCTGCCCGAGCTGGTGCACGTGCACCCGACCGAGACGGTCCGCGACGCGATCGACTACATGCGCGAGTACGGGGTCTCCCAGCTTCCGGTGCTCAAGGCCGAGCCGCCGGTGGTGACCGGTGAGGTGGCCGGCTCGATCGCCGAGAAGGACCTGCTCGACGCGCTGTTCACCGGCCAGGCCCACCTGCACGACACGATCGAGCGGCACATGGGCGAGCCGCTGCCGATGATCGGCGGCGGCCAGCCGGTGAGCGAAGCGGTCGGACTGCTGGAGAAGGCGGACGCGGCGCTGGTGCTGGTCGACGGCAAGCCCAAGGGCGTGCTGACCCGCCAGGACCTGCTGGCCCACCTCGGCGCCCGCTGACCCTGCGTGTAAGGAAGGGCCCCCTTTTAACACTCGGTGTTAAAAGGGGGCCCTTCCTCTACTGGAGGCGTTAAGAAGGGGCCCTTCCTTACAAGCGGCGGGCGTAGCGGAGCTGGGGGACGAGCACCCGGCCGATGTGCTCGTCCCGCTGCTCACCGGTGGCGGTCCAGCCGCCGCGCTCGTAGAACCCCCGCGCGACGGCGTTGTCCCGCAGCACCCACAGCACCGCGCGCGTCCATCCCCGGGCCCGCATCGCGTCGAGCGCGTCCACCATCAGCGCCCGCCCGGTGCCCCTGCCCCGCTCGGACGGCTCCAGGTGGATCGCGTTGAGCAGCCCGGTCGCCGGGTCGCCCTCGTCGTCCGGCCCGAGGTAGCTGAAGCCCACCAGCCGCCCGTCCCGCTCGGCCACCGTCATCCGGTGGTCGGCGCCCTCCCAGGTCAGCCGCTCCACCCAGTAACGGCCCATCGCCTCGGGCGTCGGGTCGGCCAGCGCCTCGGACGGCAGGAACGACGAGTACGCCGCCGTCCGGGAGCGCTGGTGCAGGGCGCCGACCGCCATCAGGTCGGCCCCGGTCGCGGAACGTAGGGAGATCGTCACCCGGGCGACGGTACCCGCCGGGGCGGCACCTGCACCGTCTGGAGATCCTCGGCGATCACCAGATCACCGGAGAAGTGCTCCCGGGCCTCGTCGTGGAACCGGCGCGGGTCGGCGTACCGCTGGGAGAAGTGGGTGAGCACGAGCGTGCGTACCCCCGACTCGGCCGCCACCCGCGCGGCCTGACCGGCGGTGAGGTGCCCGACCTCGGCGGCGAGCGCCGCCTCCGACTCCAGGAACGTCGACTCGATCACCAGCAGGTCGGCGTGCTCGGCCAGCGCGTACACGCCGTCGCAGAGCCCGGTGTCCATTACGAACGCGAACCGTTGCCCCGGCCGGGTCACGCTCACCTCGTCCCGGGTGACGCGGCGTCCGTCGCGGTCCAGGTGCCCGTCGCGCAGCAGCCGCCCCACGTCCGGACCGGCGATGCCGTACGCGGCCAGCCGCTCCGGAAGCATCCGGCAGCCGTCCGGCTCGACCAGGCGGTACCCGTACGTCTCGATCGGGTGCCGCAGCCGGCGGGCCTCCAGCGTGCCGATGCCCAGCGTGATCCGCTGCCCGTCGGCGTCGATCGGCTCGACGGCGAGTTCGGCGGTCTCGTAGAAGCTGGAGGCGTGGCGCAGCCGGGCGAAGTACTCGGCGCCGCCGGCCGGGAAGTGCACAGCCACCGGGCGCGGTACGCGGTCGAGCGAGAGGCGCTGGATCATGCCGGGCAGGCCGAGGCAGTGGTCGCCGTGGAAGTGGGTGACGCAGATGCGGGTCAGGTCGGTGGCGGTGACCCCGGTGTGCAGCATCTGCCGCTGGCTGCCCTCGCCCGGATCGAAGAGGATCACCTCGTCGTCCCAGCGCAGCAGGTAGCCGTTGTGGTTGCGTTGCCGGGTCGGGGCCTGGCTGGCCGTACCGAGCACCACCAGCTCACGCATGGACACGGCATCCTCCGGAAGGCAAAAAGCGACCCCCGGGGCTTCCGCGCTCACGCGCGGGCCGGCTGGACTGGGCCGGCACCCCGGGGGTCGGGTGGCTGTCGTGGTTTCGCCGCACCGCTGCCACACGGTCTCGACGATCGTGCATGCCCGCCTCGCGGCGGACGAGTTTTCACTGTCGAGGACAGCGGCTAGCGGACAGCCACCTCACGAGTCCGATTGCTATACAAGTCTGGACCACCTCCTTTCCCGTGTACCGCCACGCTATCCACTTCCCGGCGGCCGCGGCAACGGATTTCGATCACAGGCGTCAGTCCAGGCCGATCGGGCCCTCGCGCGGGCCCTCTTCATTCGCCGGCTGCACTGCGAGCGACGGGAAGTCGGCCAGGTCGCCCTCCGGCTCGGCGTCCCACTCGGGGAAGACCAGCGGGCTCTGGAGGTAGAGGCAGAGCAGCTGGGTGAGCTGGTGCAGACCGTCGAGGTGGGTGCGCTCGTGGCCGTGGGTGGCGTCCACGCCGAAGCCGAGCAGCGCCACCCGGGCGTGCGCCCCGGCCTCGACCGCGGCGGCCACGTCCGAGCGGTAGTAGTCGAACACGTCGCGGACCAGGTCGACGCCGTGCTCCTTGGCGATCGAGGCGAGGTTGCGGGTCAGGTGGTAGTCGAACGGGCCGACCCCGTCGCCCATCGCCAGCGTCGCGGCGGTCTCCCGGGACTGCTGGCCCGGCGCGACCACAGCCGCGTCCACCGAGACGATCTCCGCGACGTCCGGGTCCAGCCCGTGGCTGGCGCCATGACCGATCTCCTCGGTGACGGTGACCAGCAGGTGCGCGGTGACCGCCGGGGTGACACCGGCGTCGACCATCGCCTTGAACGCGGTCAGCACCGCCGCCACGCCCGCCTTGTCGTCCAGGTGCCGCGACTTGACGTACCCGTTCGGGGTGATGGCCGGGTTGGGCAGGAACGCGACGAAGTCCCCGGCGTCGATGCCCAGCGCCCGCAGCCCGGCCTCGTCGTGTACGGGCTCGTCCACCCGCACCTCGACCAGTTCCCAGCCGACGCCCTGGAGGTCGACCGCCTCGTTGTAGCGGTGGCCGCTCGCCTTCAGTGGCAGCACCTGGCCGGTGACCACCCGGTCCAGGTCGTCGGTGAAGATCCGCACGTGGGCGCCCTCGGCGAAGCGGGCGCTGTGCGTACCGATCGGGTTGACCTCCAGCCGGCCGTTCTCCTTGAGCCGCTTCACCATGCCGCCGATGGTGTCGGTGTGCACCACCACGGCCCGGTCGGCGCCGGTCGACCGGGGGCCGGGCAGACAGGCGCTCAGCGCCCCGCGACGGGTCAGCGTGGAGCTGATCCCGATCGCGGAGAGCCGCTCGCCCACGTACTGCTGGATGTGGTCGGTGCGCCCCGACGGGCTGGGGATCTCCAGCAGCTCCACCAGCACCTGGCGGAGGTAGTCGAGGTCGAGCTTGAGCGGTTGGGGTTTGCGTGCGGTCATGCCCCAGAGCCTGCCGCACCGGCCGGCGACCAGAGTCGCTGCGGTGCCCGGGTACCCGGGAAGAGCAGGTCGACGAAGCGCTCGGCGGTCGGCTGCGGCTCGTGGTTGGCCAGTCCGGGCCGCTCGTTCGCCTCGATGAACACGTGTTCCGGCCGGTCGGGGGCGGGGACCAGCAGGTCCAGCCCGGTGACCGGGATGTCCAGCGCCCGGCTGGCAGTGACGCACGCCTCGGCGATCGCCGGGTGCAGCTCGGCTGTCACGTCGTGGATCGTGCCGCCGGTGTGCAGGTTGGCCGTCCGCCGGACCGCCAGCACCTCGCCCTCCGGGAGCACGTCGTGCATCCGGTACCCGGCCTCCGCCACCACCTCGCGGGTCATGTCGTCGACCGGGATGCGGGACTCACCGCCGGTGGCCGCCGCCCGGCGCCGGCTCTGCCGCTCGATCAGCTCGGTGATGTCGTGCACGCCGTCGCCCGTGATCTGCGCGGGCCGACGCACCGCGGCGGCGACCACCTCGTGGTCGATCACCACGACCCGCAGGTCCTCGCCCGCGCGCAGCTCCTCGATCAGCACGTCCGGGCAGAACCGGCGGGCCAGCTCGACGGCCGCGGTGAGGGCCTCCGGCGTACGCACGCCGACGGTGATGCCGTTGCCCTGCTCGCCGCGCGCCGGCTTGACCACCACCGGACCCACGTCGTCGAGGAACGTGACGTCGTCGGGCTCACCGGTGGCGGTACGCCCGCGCGGCACCGACAGCCCCGCCTCGGTGAGGATGCGCCGGGTCACCCGCTTGTCGTCGCAGCGGCTCATCGCCACCGCCGAGGTCAGCTCCGACAGCGACTCGCGGGTGTGGATGGTCCGGCCGCCGGTGGTCAGCTTCAGCTCACCCCAGTGCGGGTCGGTCACCTCGACCCGGATGCCGCGGCGCATCGCCTCGTCCGCGACGATCTTCGCGTACGGGTTCAGCTCGTCGTAACCCTCGGGCATGGCGGGCAGGAACAGGCGCTCGTTGATCGGGTTCTTCCGCTTCACGCAGAGCGTGCCGGTGCGGTGGAAGCCGAGGCGCTCGTACAGCCGGATCGCGCCCGAGTTCTCGGCCAGCACGGACAGGTCCACGAACGCCCGGCCGCGCTCGTCGAGCCGGTCGGCGAGCGCGGTGAGCAGCGCCTGCCCGGTGCCGGGCGGGGCGGTGTTGAAGTCGACTGTGAGGCACCACAGGCTGGCACCCTTCTCCGGGTCGCCGAAGACCGCGACGTGGTCCACGCCGGTGATGGTGCCGACCACCTCACCCGTGGTGTCCTCGGCCACCAGGTGCAGGAACCGGTCCGTGCCGGCGTTGTCCACCAGCACCTCGACCGGTGCGGTGACCATGCCGTTGCGCGCGTAGATCCGGTTCACCGCCTCGGCGTCGGCGGCGTCGCGCAGCGGCCGGACGGTCAGCCCGGGGACCTCGCCACCCTCGGTGGCGGCGGGTCGCTTCTCGCCCAGCGGCAGCCGGTACGTCAGCGACGGGTCGATGAACAGCTCGTCCGGCAGCCGGGACACCAGCACGTGCGGGTCGCGCAGGTAGATGCAGATGTCACGGGCGCCGACCGCCTCGGAGCGCAGCACGTCGGCCACGTGCACCTGGTCGTCGAACGTCTGCCCGAACACCAGCCGGCCCCAGCCGCAGTCCAGCACCACGCCCGAGGCGTCGGCGGACGCGGTCTCCGGCTG
Source organism: Micromonospora sp. RV43 (assembly GCF_001029515.1). NCBI lineage: Bacteria > Bacillati > Actinomycetota > Actinomycetes > Micromonosporales > Micromonosporaceae > Micromonospora > Micromonospora sp. RV43. The sequence continues at coordinate 33,497 of NZ_LEKG01000022.1, forward strand.
CCGCGGCTCCGGCGTACCCGGTGCGACCGGGTCACCGCCGGGGCCGGTGAGTTCCCGGCGACGGCCCAGCACCCGTTCCCGGTCGGTACGCGCCGTTCCGGTGGCGAGGGTGTCCGTCACGGTCAGTCGATTCCGTGGCTCTGGAGCCACATTTCCAGGAGTCCCAGTTGCCACAGCTTGTTTCCGTTCAACGGGGTCAGTTCGGCATTCGGGTCGGCGAGCAGCGCGTCGACGTAGTCGGCGCGGAACAGGTCGCGACGGCGCGCCTCGGGCGCGGTCAGCGCGTCGCGTACCCGGTCGAGGAGCTTGCCCTCCAGGTGGGTGAGTCCGGGCACCGGGAAGTAGCCCTTGGGCCGGTCGATGACCTCGTGCGGCAGGACCCGGCGCCCGATCTCCTTGAGTACGCCCTTGCCGCCCTGGGCCAGCTTCAGCTCCGGCGGGCAGCTCGCGGCCAGCTCGACGAACTCGTGGTCGAGGAACGGCACCCGGGCCTCCAGCCCGTGCGCCATGGTCATGTTGTCGACCCGCTTCACCGGGTCGTCGGTCAGCATGACCTGGGTGTCGATCCGCAGGCCCGCGTCGACGGCGGTCTGCGCCCCCGCGCGGCCCAGGTGCGCGGCCACGAACTCCCGCGCCGGGTCGCCGTCGGCCAGCCACGCCGGGTTGAGCACCCGGGCCAGTCCGGCCGCGTCGCGGTCGAAGAACGCCTTCGCGTACGTCTCGAGCGCCTGCTCCCGGTCCACCCCGGCGAGCGGCGGGTACCAGTGGTAGCCACCGAGGATCTCGTCCGCGCCCTGGCCCGACTGCACCACCTTGACGTGCCGCGCGACCTCCTGGCTGAGCAGCCAGAACGCCACGCAGTCGTGGCTGACCATGGGTTCGCTCATGGCCGCGACGGCGGATTCCAGCGGCGGCAGCAGGTCACCGGTGGGCACCCGGATCTGGTGGTGGTCGGTGCCGAACGTCTTCGCGACCAGGTCGGAGTAGACGAACTCGTCGCCCTCCCGGCCGCCGACCGCGTCGAAGCCGATGGAGAACGTGGCCAGGCCGGACCGGGCCTGCCCCTCGCCGGCGAGCAGCGCGACGACCAGGCTGGAGTCGAGGCCGCCGGAGAGCAGCACGCCCACCGGCACGTCGGCCACCATGCGGCGGCGTACGGCTGTGGTCAGCGAGTCGAGCAGCGCGTCCTGCCAGTCCCGCTCGGACCAGCCGGCCCGCTCGGCGGCGCGGCTGAACGCCGGATCCCAGTACACCCGCTCGTGGGTGGAGCCGTCCGCCTCGTACACCCGGACCGTGGCAGGCGGCAGCTTGGTGACGCCGGCCAGGATCGTGCGCGGCGGCGGCACGATGCTGTGGAAGCTCAGGTAGTGGGCGAGCGCCACCCGGTCGATGGTGGTGTCGATGCCGCCACCGGCGAGCAGCGCCGGCAGGGTCGAGGCGAACCGCACCACGCCGGGGCTCTCGGCCAGGTAGAGCGGCTTGATGCCGAGGCGGTCCCGGGCCAGCACCAGGCGGCCGGTGTCGCGCTCGCTGATCGCCACCGCGAACATGCCGATCAGGTGGTCGACGAAGTCGAGACCCCACTCGGCGTACGCCTTGACCACGACCTCGCTGTCGCCGGACGAGAAGAACCGGTGGCCCTTGGCCTGCAGCTCGGCGCGCAGCTCTCGATAGTTGTAGATGCAGCCGTTGAAGACACCGGTGAGCCCGGCGGCGGCGTCCACGATGGGTTGGCCGCTCGCCGCGGACAGGTCGATGATCTTCAGGCGCCGGTGTCCCAGCGCGGTCGGGCCCTGCGACCAGACGCCGCTGTCGTCGGGCCCTCGGTCACTCATCGTGGCCGCCATCCGCTCCACGGCCGATACGTCGGCGCGTGAACCGTCACGGCGGAACTCTCCCGCAAGTCCGCACATACGAGCCAATGCTGCCAGAGCTTGTTGCAGTTCGCCTGTTGAGACGATGACGAACGTGTGACAGCTTGCTACGATGCGCCGTCACGCAGGGTGGTTGCCTGTCACGCCTTCGGTTCCTGCCTCGCTCCCCCCGATGTCGGAAATCGGCTCCGGCGAGGCTGTGAGGAACGCCGCAGAGACGGGCGCCGGCGGCTGGCCCACGGTTCGTCGCCGATCTTGCAGTTCGGGCCCCTGGGATGCCCCTTCTGCGAGCCTCGGGGGGCACCAAACTGCAAGATCGCGCGAGCGTGGGTGCCGCCGGCGCGCGGTGGGGCTAGCCCGAGGTGCGGGCCACGCCGACCGGGCAGCTCAGCCCGTTCGGACCGTGGTTGCAGTAGCCGTTCGGGTTCTTCGTCGGCGCCAAATACTGCTGGTGGTAGTCCTCGGCGAAGTAGTAGTCGCCGAGCGGCGCGATCTCGGTGGTGATCTCACCCTTGCCGGCCCGGGCCACGATCGGCGCGAACGCGTCCCGCGACGCCTTGGCCGCGGCCAGCTGCTCGTCGGTGGTGGTGTAGACGGCCGAGCGGTACTGGGTGCCCACGTCGTTGCCCTGGCGCATGCCCTGGGTCGGGTCGTGGTTCTCCCAGAAGACCTTGAGCAGGTCCTCGTAGGCGATCTTCGACGGGTCGTAGACCACCTGGACCACCTCGGCGTGCCCGGTCATGCCCGAGCAGACCTCCTCGTACGTCGGGTTGGTGGTGTACCCGCCCGCGTAACCGGCCGACGTGGTGATCACGCCGGGGAGGGTCCAGAACAGCCGCTCGGCGCCCCAGAAGCAGCCCATGCCGAAGACGGCGACCTGCGCGCCCTCGGGGAACGGGCCCTTCAGCGAGGACGGCAGCACCTCGTGCCGGTCGGCGATCGGCATCGCGATCGGGCGGCCCGGCAGGGCCTGGTCAGGAGAGATCATTTCGGCCTTCATGCGGCGGAGGAACACGGTGGGACTCCTCTCTTGGCTTTCCCAGCGTGTGCAACATCGTCGGCCCCGGGTTCCTTACCCGCCCACGTCGGCGTCAGGCCAGCGCCGCCGAGATCCGCCCGGCGAACTCCGTCGCCTCGGCGTCGTCGGCGTACCGGGTGCGCGGCCAGAAGAAGCCGCGCAGCCCGTCGCCCTTGGTCCGGGGCACCACGTGGGTGTGCAGGTGCGGTACGGACTGGGACACCCGGTTGTTCATCGCCACGAACGTCCCACCGGAGCCCAGACCGGTCTCCACCGCCACGGCGATCCGCTGCACCAGCCGGAAGTAGCCGGGCAGCGCGTCGGCCGGCAGGTCGGACAGGGTGACCAGGTGGGTGCGGGGCACCACGAGCACGTGGCCCTTGAACACCGGCCGGGTGTCGAGGAACGCGACCCCGTCCGGCTCGTCGGTCACCCGGAACGCCGGTACCGCGCCCGCCACGATCCCGCAGAACACACACCCGCTCACGAGCTCACCCTAGGCCCCACCCGGTCGACCCACCTCCGGGCGAGTGTGATCATGAGGTTGGCGGCGACAAATCGGACCGTGACCGCCGTCAACCTCATGATCGACGAGAAGCCGGCAGTGGGGCGAGGTCGGGCGGTCGCCGCTCCCACAGCTGGATCACCCGGCGCGCGGTCAACTGTCGAATACGAGGCCAGTCCTGGCGGAGCAGCGCCTCGGTCGTACTCACCGGACCAGTATGGCCGACCACCCCGACACCTTCGCGGTTGTGACTCGCGCCGGGTTGACGAGAGCGGGAGCGGGCGGGAGGCTAACGTCTGCGGCATGAGCCACGGCTTCGAGACACTCGCCATCCACGCCGGTCAGGACCCGGAGGCCCGCACCGGTGCGGTGATCCCGCCGATCTACCAGACCAGCACGTACGCCCAGGACGCCGTCGGCGCGCCCCGCGAGGGCTACGAGTACAGCCGCTCCGGTAACCCCACCCGCGACGCGCTCCAGGAGTGCCTCGCCGCGCTGGAGGGCGGCCCGGTGGCGCTCGCCTTCGCCAGCGGCCTGGCCGCCGAGGACACGCTGCTGCGGACCGTCTGCAAGCCGGGCGACCACGTGGTGATCCCGGACGACGCGTACGGCGGCACGTACCGGCTGTTCGCCAAGGTGGCCGAGCGCTGGGGCCTGTCGTACACCCCGGCGAAGGTCTCCGACCCGGACGCCGTGCGTGCCGCGATCCGCCCGGGCACCACCAGGATCGTCTGGGTGGAGACGCCGACCAACCCGCTGCTCGGCATCGCCGACATCGCCGCGCTCGCCGCGGTGGCGCACGACGCCGGCGCGTTGCTGGTGGTCGACAACACGTTCGCCTCGCCGTACCTCCAGCAGCCGATCGCGTTCGGCGCGGACGTGGTGGTGCACTCCACCACCAAGTACGTCGGCGGACACTCCGACGTGGTCGGCGGCGCGCTCGTCGCGGCGGACCGCACGCTCGGCGAGGAGCTGCGCTACCACCAGAACGCGATGGGCGCGGTCAACGGGCCGTTCGACGCCTGGCTCACCCTGCGCGGCATCAAGACCCTCGGGGTACGGATGGACCGGCACTGCGACAACGCCGAGCGGATCGCGGCCTACCTGGACGGACACGCCAAGGTCGCCCAGGTCGTCTACCCGGGCCTGCCCTCGCACCCCGGCCACGAGGTGGCTGCCAAGCAGATGCGCCGGTTCGGCGGCATGATCTCGTTCCGCGCGGCGGGCGGCGAGGAGCACGCCGTCCAGATCTGCAACCGGGCCCGGTTGTTCGTGCTCGCCGAGTCGCTCGGCGGCGTCGAGTCCCTGATCGAGCACCCGGGCCGGATGACACACGCAAGCGCTGCGGGCTCGCCGCTTGAAGTTCCCGGCGATCTCGTGCGACTGTCTGTCGGCATCGAGACGGTCGACGACCTGCTCGCCGATCTGGAGCAGGCCCTGGGCTGACCGCTGGTTGGGGAGGGTGGCAGTGCCGGACATCTTGCCGACGACCTGGGTCGGGACGACCGCGAAACAGATCGCCCGGGCGGTACGCCGTGGCGACGTCTCCGCCACCCAGGTCGTCGCCGACCACCTGGACCACGTCGCCCGGGTCGACGCCGAGCTGGGCGCGTTCCGCACGGTCCGCGGCGGCGAGGCGATCACCGAGGCGGAGAAGGTCGACGAGCAGGAGGAACTGGCGAACCTGCCGCTCGCCGGGGTGCCGGTGGCGGTCAAGGAGAACACGCCGGTGGCCGGCCTGCCCACCTGGAACGGGTCGGCCGCGATGCGTACCGAGGTGGCGGAGGCCGACCACGAGGTGGTCCGGCGGCTGCGCGGCGCGGGCGCTGTCATCCTCGGGGTCACCCGGATGCCGGAGCTGGGCCTGTGGGCTCTCACCGACGACGACACCGCTGTGACCCGCAACCCGTGGGATCCGGCGCGTACCCCCGGCGGCTCGTCCGGCGGCGCGGCCGCCGCGGTGGCCGCCGGGCTGGTGCCGATGGCCCACGGCAACGACGGTCTCGGGTCGATCCGCATCCCGGCGGCCTGCTGCGGCCTGGTCGGGCTCAAGCCCGGCCGGGGCGTGGTGCCCTGCCAGCTCGGCGCGGACGACTGGTTCGGCCTCACCGAGCACGGCATGCTGACCAGCACCGTCGCCGACGCGGTGGTCGGTTTCTCGGTGCTGGCCGGCCGCCGGCCGGACAAGCTGGTCCCGCCGGAGCGGCTGCGGGTGGGCGTCTCGCTGCGCTCGCCGGTACGCGGCGTCTCGCCGGACGCGCCGAACCGGGACGCGGTCGCCGCCGCCGGCCGGCTGCTGGCCGCCGCCGGTCACGACACCGTGCCCGCCGACCCGGTCTACCCGACCCGGCTCGGCCTCCAGGGCATCGCCACCTGGTTCGCGGCGGCCGCCGCCGACGTGCGCGCCGCCGGGGTGGCGCCGCGTCAACTCCAGCGGCGCAGCCGCCGGCACGTCAGGCTCGGCGAGTGGGCGCAGCGCCGGGGGTACGTGCGGGAGGCCGACCGGGCCGCCTGGCGCGAACGGTCCGTGCACTTCTTCGCGGACAACTCGATCGACCTGCTGCTCACCCCGGCGCTGGCCGGGCCGCCGCCGGAGGCCGCCGGGTGGTCCGGCCGCTCCTGGCTGGCGAACATGTCGACCAACATCAGGTACGCCCCGTACGCGGCGCCGTGGAACATCGCCGGGCTGCCGTCGATCGTGGTGCCGGTCGGCCGCCGCCCGGACGGCCTGCCGGTGGGTGTGCAGTTCGTCGGCCCGCCCGGCTCCGAACTGCTGCTGCTCGGAGTGGCCGGCCAGTTCGAGTTGCAGGCGCCGTGGGCTCGGCACGCCCCCGGCTATCCCCGCGTCGGAACGGGGTCGCCGGCCGCCGGGTGATCGTCTAGCGTGTGCCCACCCCTGTCGCGCTCACCACCTCGGACGGTCCCCGATGCACTGCCAGACCTGCGGCGACGCCACGTCCCCGGCCTCCGAGGAGTGCCGGCGCTGCGGCACCCGAGTCGGTCAGCCCGCGGTGAGCCCCGGCGTGCCCACGTACGGGGTACGCGGCCTGGCCGTGGCCGGCGCGTCCGCGGTCGGTGCCGCCACCCTGTGCTACCTGCTCACCGCCCTGTTCCCGCTCGTGGGTGTGCGGATGGCCCGCTCGGCCGCCGAGCAGCTCGACCGGGACGTGCTGCTCGGCGCGGTGCTGGCCGAGGTGCTGTTCTCGGTGCCCTACCTGCTCGCGCTCCTGACTGCGGGGACGCTCGTGGTGATCTGGACCTGGCGGGCCCGCAAGAACCTGGACGCGTTCCCGGGCGCGGTGCCGAACCTGAGCCCGGCGTGGGCGATCGCGGGGTGGCTGGTGCCGCTGGCCAACCTCGTCGTACCGGCCCGGGTTCTCGCCGACCTGCTCCGCAACAGCGTGTGGCAGCGCCGCCAGTCGTGGCTGGTCGGGGTGTGGTGGGCGAGCTGGCTGGTGTTCCTGATCGGCGACCGGTTCGTCGCGCGGGCCGAGCAGCAGCGCTACGACCGGCTGACCGAGCTGCCCCGCAACGACGCGGAGTTCGCCACGTACGTGCGCTTCTACGAGGACGCGCTCGCGCCGCGGCTGGTGCCGGCGGTGGCCTGCCTGGTCGCCGGGATCGCGTTCGTCGTGCTGGTCCGCCGGATCTCCGCCGCCCAGCAGGACCGGCTCTCCCGGGCCGTGCCCGTGTGGCCCGGGCAGCCGGTCTGGCCCGGCCGACCGGGCTGGCCCGCGCCCGCCGCGCCGATGCCGGTTGCGCCGACGTCGCCGCAGGTTCCGCCCACCCCGGGTGGCACGATCGGGGCATGACGGAACTGGTCGGTCTCGCCGACGTACAGGCCGCGCGGGAACTGCTCGCCGGTGTCACCCGTACCACCCCGCTGGAGCCGTCGCGGCCGCTCAGCGCCGCGCTCGGCGGGCCGGTCTGGCTCAAGTGCGAGAACCTTCAGCGCGCCGGGTCGTACAAGGTGCGCGGTGCGTACGTGCGGATCTCCCGGCTCTCGGCCGAGGAACGGGCCCGCGGCGTGGTCGCGGCGAGCGCCGGCAACCACGCCCAGGGGGTGGCGCTCGCCGCCGGGCTGGTCGGCGCGCACGCCACCGTCTTCATGCCGGTGAACGCGCCGCTGCCGAAGGTCGCCGCGACCAAGGGGTACGGTGCGCAGATCGAGCTGGTCGGAAACACGGTGGACGAGTCGCTCGTCGCGGCGCAGACCTTCGCCGAGCGGACCGGAGCGGTGTTCATCCACCCGTTCGACCACCCGGACGTGATCGCCGGGCAGGGCACCGTGGCGCTGGAGATCCTCGAACAGTGCCCGGACGTGCGCACCATCGTGACCGGGGTGGGCGGCGGCGGCCTGGTCTCGGGCATGGCGGTGGCGGCCAAGGCGCTGCGTCCCGACGTACGCGTGATCGGGGTCCAGGCGGCGAGCGCCGCCGCCTTCCCGCCCTCGCTGCGGGCCGGCGAGCCGCTGCGGCTGCCCTCGTTCGCGACGATCGCCGACGGGATCGCGGTCGGCCGTCCGGGCGAGCTGACCTTCACCCATGTCCGCAAGCTCGTCGACGACGTCGTCACGGTCTCCGAGGAGGACATCTCCCGGGCGTTGCTGATGCTGCTGGAACGAGGCAAGCAGGTGGTCGAGCCGGCCGGCGCGGTCGGCGTGGCGGCGCTGCTGGCCGGCGCGGTGGAGGTGACCGCGCCGGTCGTCGCGGTGCTCTCCGGCGGCAACATCGATCCGCTGCTCATGCTCCGGGTGATCGAGCACGGCCTGGCGGCGGCGGGCCGGTTCCTGCGGATCACCGTGCGCTGCACGGACCGGCCCGGCCAGCTCGCCTCCCTGCTGAGCGAGATCGCCGAGCACCGGGCCAACGTGGTGGACGTGGTGCACCAGCGCGCCAACCCGCACCTGCGCCTCGGCGAGGTGGAGGTGGCCCTGTCCGTGGAGACCCGCGGGGTGGAGCACTCGGACACGCTGATCAGCGCGCTGCGGGCCAGCGGCTACCAGGTGGTCTTCACCGGCGAGGGCTGAGCCCTCGGCGGAACGCGAACGCCCCGGCCGGATGATCCGGTCGGGGCGTTCGGGTGTGCGGCTCGGGTCCGAGGAGGGCCTGTCAGCCTCGGTCGGGTTCGGGACCCGAGCCGTCCGGCGCGGGTCCGGAGGGGTCAGCCGCTGTACGGCTCGAAGGAGACGATGGTCACCTTGATATCGGCGCCGCTGGGCGCCGTGTAGGTGCAGGTCTGCCCTGCCTTGCCGCCGAGGATGGCCTTGCCGAGCGCGGACTCGGGGCTGTAGACCGTGAGGTCGGTGGTGGAGGCGATCTCCCGGGAGCCGAGCAGGAAGGTCTCGCTGTCGTCGGCGTCGTCGTCGAAGTAGATCTTCACGACCATGCCCGGCGACACCGCGTCGGTGTCCGGCGCCTCGCCGACCTTGGCGGTGCGCAGCAGCTCCTTGAGGTAGAGAATGCGGCCCTCGGCCTTGCCCTGCTCCTCGCGGGCGGCGTGGTAGCCGCCGTTCTCCCGCAGGTCGCCCTCCTCGCGCCGGGCGTTGATCTCGGCGGCGATGACCGGTCGGTTGGCGATCAGCTCGTCGAGCTCGGCCTGCAGACGGTCGTAGGCGTCCTGGGACAGCCAGGTGGCGGGCGCCTCGTTTCCATTTGTGGACACAGGCGGTCTCCTCGATTGGTGCGGACTGGCTGACAGGTGAACTTGCAAGGCTACCAGTGCGGGTCGCGTCGAGGTGTGATCAATCACCCCGGGTGCCGGCGGCGGGACCGGGGTGCGGTGGCCGGCGACTCGCCGGCGGTCCGGCTCAGCCGGCGGGCCGGCAGCGCAGGACCTCGCCGATGAACGGCCGGGCGCTCGTGGGGACCTCCTGCCGGGTCCGGATGTGGCGCTGGCCGGGCTCCGCGGTCACGGTGGCCTCGGCGCTGCCCACCTGGGCCCCGTCGTGGGAGCGGGCCCGCAGCAGACAGGTGGCGGAGCCGCCCGGTGGCACGGTGACCCGGAAGTCGACGATCACCCGGGAGTCGGTGATGTCGGTGTAGCTGATCATCTCGCCCTGGTACTCCGGGTCGCCGTACTGGTAGTAGAGCTTCGCCGCGCCCAGGCCGAGGACGGCGAGCATGACCGTCACCGTCAGGGCGAGCAGGACCGGCCGGCGGCGCCCCGGCTCCCGGCGGCGGCCGTAGCGGCCCGGCGGGAAGACCGGTGCCTTCGCGGCGACTGTGGCGTGCGTCTCGCTCACCGGCGGGTATCTCCTGGCGTTGTTGTCGGCGGCATCGGCAAGAATGGCTAGGTCCATCTTCCCAGCCCGGCGCTGAGTCAAGGATGGCAGGTCGGCCTGGACCGGCGGGCGTGGCCCTGGCCACTCCGGTGGCGGCCCCCGACCGGCCGTCACGGGGGCTTTCGCGGGCGCGGGGGGAGATTCCGGCAGGTCAGCCGGCCGGCCCGGGGGTCGGTCGGCGGGCACAGACGAGGAGCGCCGAAGGTGGCAGAACAGCTGCGTCTCATGGCGGTGCACGCCCATCCCGACGACGAGTCGAGCAAGGGCGCCGCCACCATGGCGAAATACGTCGCCGAGGGGGTGGACGTCCTGGTCGTCACCGCCACCGGTGGCGAGCGGGGCAGTGTGCTCAACCCCAAGATGGACCGCCCCGACGTCTGGGCGAACATCGGTGACATCCGGCGGGCCGAGATGGACGCCGCCCGGGCCATCCTCGGCGTCGAGCAGGCGTGGCTCGGTTTCGTCGACTCCGGGCTGCCCGAGGGCGACCCGCTGCCGCCGCTGCCGGAGGGCTGCTTCGCCCTCCAGGACGTGGACGTCGCAGCCGCGCCGCTGGTGCGCCTGATGCGGCAGTTCCGCCCGCACGTCGTCACCACGTACGACGAGGAGGGCGGCTACCCGCACCCCGACCACATCATGACCCACAAGATCACCGTGGCGGCGTTCGACGCGGCCGGTGACCCGGACCGCCACCCCGAGCTGGGCGAGCCGTGGCAGCCGCTGAAGCTCTACTACGACGTGGGCTTCTCCCGGGCCAAGATCATGAGTTTGCACGAGGCGGTGCTCGCCGCCGGGCTCGAGTCGCCGTACGGCGAGTGGATGAAGCGCTGGGACGAGCGCCCCGACAAGGGCGCCCGGATCACCACCCGGGTCGAGTGCGCCGACTACTTCCCGGTCCGCGACGACGCGCTGCGCGCGCACGCCACCCAGATCGACCCGGACGGCTTCTGGTTCCAGGTGCCGATGGAGTTGCAGAAGCGCGCCTGGCCGACGGAGGACTTCCAGCTCGCCCGCTCGCTGGTCGACAGCCCGCTGCCCGAGTCCGACCTGTTCGCCGGCGTACGAGAGGCGTGCCGTGCCCACTGACCCGGCCGGGGTCTACCCTGGTGCTCAGTCGCACATCGGAGGAACACCATGCTGACCACCGTCGAGGTGCTCGCGCAGAACAACTTCGGTGACACCCGTACGGGTGGTCTGGCCGGTCCGATGGGCCTCTTCCTCATCGTCGCGCTGGCCACCGTCACCGTCCTGCTGATCCGCAACATGAACGCCCGGCTGCGCCGGCTGCCCGACCGCTTCCCGCAGCAGGGCACCCCCGGCCGGGCCGATTCCGCAGTCGCCGATCCGACAGACGGGCTCGTCGAGCAGGATTCACCGACGAATGCGCCCAACGGCTCCCAGCAGCACCGGAACAGCTGAACACCGCGTGAATCACGTCGAAGCCGGTTGTCGCCCCCTGTTGCGACCACCGGCTTTGGCTTAGCCTTCCGCCGGGGGGACCGTCAGGCCCCGGACCCTGCGCGGAAGGGGGACGCCGATGTCGAAGACAGCACCGGCCCCCGACCATGCCCCGGCCCGACCCGTCGACGGGGCGGCCCCGTGACCACCGAGCCGGCCGACCGTTCCCCCGACCGGATCGGCCTGCGCGGGACACCGGTGGGCGTCGTCCTGCTCACCGTCGCGGTCGCGCTGACCGGTCTGCTCGCCGCCGCGCTCGGCCTCACCGTCCCGTCGCACCTGCCGGCCGACCACCCGCTGCCCGGTCCGGCACGCTTCGGCATCGCCATCGTCGCGTTCGCGGTGGCCCAGCTCGCCCGGCTGCGCTTCCGTACCGCCTCGGGCATGGTGAGCATCACCTGGGGCGAGGCCGCGCTCGTGGTCTGCCTCTGGCTGGTGCCGGCGGGCTGGCTCCCGGCCGCGGCCCTGCTGGGCGTGGGCGCCGCCTGGACCGTGATGTCGATGGTCTCCGACCGCCGTCCGGCGCTGGAACTGGTGGCGATCGCCGGTTCGCTCACCGCCGCCACCGCGCTCGCCGCCGCGGTGGCCACCGCGCTCGGCCCGCCGCTGCTCGCCGCGCCCACCCCGGAGCTGGCGCTCACGCTCACCGCCGCCGCGGTCACGTACCTGCTCACCACCGCCTTCCTGGGCGCCGTCACGCTCGCCCTGCGGCACGGCATCGCGATCGGTCCGCCGCTGCTCGCCGCGCTGCGCGGCAAGCTGCTCATGTTCGTCGGCAACGTGGCGGTCGGCCTGGTGGTCGTCGCGCTGCTCGAACTCGACGCGCGCTGGCTGCTGCTCCTGCCGCCGCCGCTCTGGCTGCTCCAGCAGACCTACCGCCACCGGCTCCGGGCCGACCAGGAGCGGCGTACCTGGCGGGCGTTCGCCGAGGCCACCGCCGCACTCAACCAGCTCGACGAGCGCGGCGTGGCGACCGCCGCGGTGACCGGCGCGCTCACCCTGTTCGGCGCGGAACTGGTCGAGGTCGACGTGGCCCGGGGCGAGGGACGCTGGCGCCGCTACCGGGCCGACCGCGGCGGGCAGGTACGCGACCGGGAGGTGGAGCCGTCCGCCGGCGCCGACGCGGGGGAGCACGAACTGGTGCGCCGCCTCGCCGTGGGATCCGCCGACGTCGGCCGCCTGCGGGTGCGGTTCGCCCGGTCCGCCCCGCCGAGCGCCCGGGAACGCGACGGCGTGGCGGCCTTCGGCGACGCGCTGGCCGCCGCCCTGCACGACGCCGCCACGCACCGGGAGCTGCGGCTGGTCACCGCCCGCTCGTCGTACGACGCGGTGCACGACCAGCTCACCGGACTGCTCAACCGGGCGGCGCTGCTGGCCAAGGGGGACCAGGCGCTGCGGCAGCGCGCGCACGACCACCCGGTGGCCCTGCTGCTGCTCGACGTGAACCAGTTCAAGGAGGTCAACGACACGCTCGGGCACTCGGCGGGCGACCAGTTGCTGCGGCTCACCTCCAACCGGCTCGCCGCGCTGACCCGGCCGGGTGACCTGCTCGGGCGCCTCGGCGGCGACGAGTTCGCGCTGCTGCTGACCTCGGTGCCGCTGGTCGAGGACCGGACGGCCCCGCTGGCGTACGCGCTGCGCCAGGCCCGGGAGGTCGCCGAGCGCCTCGCCGCACCGACCGAGGTGGCCGGGGTGCGGATGTCCGTGGAGGTCGCGGTGGGCGTCGTGGTCGCCGACGCAGGCGCGGCCGACCTGACGGAGCTGCTGCGGCGCGCCGACATCGCCATGTACCAGGCGAAGGAGGGCGGCGGCAGCGTCGCCGCGTACGACAGCTCCCGCGACGCGGCGAGCACCGACCACCTGGCGCTGCTCGCGGAGATGCGGGAGGCTCTCGCCGCCGACGACCAGCTGGTGCTGGCGTTGCAGCCGGCGGTGGACCTGGCGACCGGCGCGCCGACCGGGGTGGAGGCGCTGATCCGGTGGCGGCATCCGCGCCGGGGCTGGCTCGGTCCGGCCGACTTCATCCGCCCGGTGGAGAACAGCGAGCAGCTCGGCAGCTTCACCCGGTACGTGCTGGACAAGGCGCTGGAGGTCGCCTCCGGATGGGCGCGGGACGGGCTGGACGTCCCGATCTCGGTGAACCTGTCCGCGCGCAGCCTGCTCGACCCGCGGCTGCCCGCCGAGATCGAGGAGGCGCTGCGCCGCCACCAGGTGCCGCCGCACCGGCTGGTCCTGGAGATCACCGAGACGGTGGTGATGAGTGAGCTGGAGGTCATCGACGAGGTGCTGGCCACGCTGCGTGGCATGGGCGTGCAGCTCGCCGTGGACGACTTCGGCACCGGGTTCTCGTCGCTGACGTTCCTCACCCGCATCGCCGTCGACGAGTTGAAGGTCGACCGCTCGTTCGTGCTCCGGATGGCCGACTCGCCGGAGGCGGCGGCGATCGTCCGGACCACCGTCGGGTTGGCCCACGAACTGGGCCTGCGGGTGGTGGCCGAGGGTGTCGAGACCGCCGAGCAGCGCACCGCGCTGGCCGAGCTGGGCTGCACCGCCGCCCAGGGCTACCACTTCTTCAAGCCGATGCCGGCTGACAAGATCGCCGCGGTGCTCGCGTCGCTGCGCGACGCGGCCCGGGGCAACGTGTTCCCGCTGCGCGCCGACGGCGCCTCCTGATCGGTCCGTCCGCCGTGGACGGGGCAGCGGAGGACGCCCGGCCGGTCCTACGCTGCTGGCACGGCGGGCACGACAGGCGTCCCCGCTGACGTCCACACGGGGAGGACGACGATGAGACGTTCCTGGCGACGGATCCTGCTCGCTTCGACCATGGCGTTGACCACCGGCGCCGCCGGCCTGGTGATGCCCGCGCCGGCGCAGGCCCGGCCGGCGGAGTCCTGGTCGTTCGCCGTCACCGGCGAGCCGGGTGATCCGATCACCGCCGGCAACTCCTACTCCTACAGCTCCGCCGCACCGACACCGGGCGACGAGATGAACGCGTGGGGCCACGACCAGCAGCACTTCGGGATGGAGTTCTGGAGCGACGCCGACAACACCTGGCGTCTGGAGATCAGCGCCCCGGCCGGCCAGCCGCTGAAGGCGGGCGACACCTACCAGAACGTCGGCCAGCCGGACGGGAGCGGCACGGCCGGCATCCGCCTCTACAACGGCGGTTGGGGGCGCTCCTGCGCGCAGAGCACCGGTTCGTTCACGGTCCTCGACGCCGCGTGGGGGCCCTTCGACTACGTCGAGCGCTTCGACGCCACCTTCGAGATCCGGTGCGAGGGCGCGACCGGCGGCCTACGCGGCCAGGTCCACATCGGCAACCCGCCGCCGCTGCCGGCGCTCGACGTCACACTGACCGTCGATCCGGTCGCGACGGTGGACAACAAGGGCATCGCCACCGTCCGCGGCTCGATCACCTGCACCCGGGCGGACTCCTTCTCCATCGCGGGCGAACTCGTCCAGGAGCAGAAGAAGGCGGGCATGGTGCGTGGCTACTTCTCACCCCACATCCCGTGCGTTCCGGGCCAGGTGGTGCCGTGGTCGGCCACCACCTACCCGGCCGACGTCAAGTTCCAGCGCGGCACCGCCCAGGCGGTCAGCGAGATCCTGGTCCGCGACTTCGAGTACTGGAACGAGTTCACCGTGCGGGACACCTCGACGCTCACCCTGACCCGGTGAGACGGCGGCCGGGCCGGGACCACGACCCCTGCCCGGCCGCCGCACTCGCGCCGCACCGGCTCCGCGCGCTCGCTAAGGTCGGGTGGTGAACCGACTCGCCGAGGCCACGTCGCCCTACCTGCTCCAGCACGCCGACAACCCGGTCGACTGGTGGCCCTGGTGCGACGAGGCGTTCGCCGAGGCGAAACGGCGCGACGTGCCGGTGCTGATCTCGGTCGGCTACGCGGCCTGCCACTGGTGCCACGTCATGGCCCACGAGTCGTTCGAGAACGAGGCAGTCGCCCGGCTGATGAACGACGACTTCGTCTGCGTCAAGGTCGACCGCGAGGAGCGCCCCGACGTCGACGCGGTCTACATGACCGCCACCCAGGCGATGACCGGGCAGGGCGGCTGGCCGATGACCGTCTTCGCCACGCCGGACGGCACCCCGTTCTTCTGCGGCACGTACTTCCCCCGCGCCAACTTCATCCGGCTGCTCGGCTCGGTCGCCACCGCCTGGCGCGACCAGCGCGAGGCGGTGCTGCGGCAGGGCACCGCAGTGGTCGAGGCGATCGGCGGCGCGCAGGCCGTCGGCGGCGTCACCGCCCCGCTCACCGCCGAACTGCTCGACGCCGCCGCGAGCCGGCTCGCCGGGGAGTACGACGAGACGAACGGCGGTTTCGGCGGCGCACCGAAGTTCCCGCCGCACATGAACCTGCTCTTCCTGCTCCGGCACCACCAGCGCACCGGCTCGGCGCGCAGCCTGGAGATCGTCCGGCACACCTGCGAGGCGATGGCCCGCGGCGGCCTCAACGACCAGCTCGCCGGTGGCTTCGCCCGCTACTCGGTGGACGGCCACTGGACCGTGCCGCACTTCGAGAAGATGCTCTACGACAACGCGCTGCTGCTGCGGGTCTACACCCAGCTCTGGCGGCTCACCGGCGACCGGCTGGCCCGCCGGGTGGCCCGCGACACCGCCCGCTTCCTCGCCGACGAGCTGCACCGCGCCGGTGAGGGCTTCGCCTCCGCGCTCGACGCGGACACCGAGGGCGTCGAGGGGCTCACCTACGTCTGGACGCCCGGCCAGCTCGTCGAGGTGCTGGGGGAGGACGACGGCCGCTTCGCCGCGGACCTCTTCGAGGTCACCGCCGACGGCACGTTCGAGCACGGCACCAGCGTGCTGCGGCTGGCCCGGGACGTCGACGACGCCGACCCGGAGGTGCGGGCCCGCTGGCAGGACGTGGTGGGCCGGCTGCTGGCCGCCCGCGACACCCGGCCCCAGCCCGCCCGCGACGACAAGGTGGTGGCCGCCTGGAACGGGCTCGCGATCACCGCCATCGCGGAGTTCCAGCAGGTCGCCGCGCTGCTCGTGTCGCCCGACGATGAGGACGCGAACCTGATGGACGGCGTGCTCATCGTCTCCGACGGTGCGATGCGGGACGCCGCCGAGCACCTGGCCACCGTGCATCTCGTGGACGGCCGGCTGCGCCGCGTCTCCCGGGACAAGGTCGTGGGTCAGCCGGCCGGGGTGCTGGAGGACTACGGCTGCGTCGCCGAGGCGTTCTGCGCGATGCATCAGCTCACCGGCGAGGGGCGGTGGCTGACGCTGGCCGGTGAGCTGCTCGACGTGGCGCTGGCCCGGTTCGCCGGCCCGGACGGCGCCTTCTACGACACCGCCGACGACGCCGAGCGCCTGGTCACCCGGCCCGCCGACCCGACCGACAACGCGACCCCGTCGGGCCGGTCGGCGATCGTCGCGGCGCTCGTGGCGTACGCGGCGCTGACCGGCGAGACCCGCTACCGGGAGGCGGCCGAGAAGACGCTGACGACGGTCGCGCCGATCGTCGACAGGCACGCCCGGTTCACCGGGTACGCGGCCACCGTCGGCGAGGCGCTGCTGTCCGGGCCGTACGAGATCGCTGTGGCGACCGGTGACCCGGAGGGCGACCCGCTGGTGGCCGCCGCCCGGCGCCACGCCCCGCCCGGCGCGGTGGTGGTGGCCGGCGCCCCGGACCAGCCCGGCGTGCCGCTGCTGGCCGGGCGGCCGTTCGTCGACGGGAAGCCCGCCGCGTACGTCTGCCGGGGCTTCGTCTGCCAGCGCCCGGTGACCGGCGTCGAGGAGCTGATCGCGCAGCTCGGCTGAGCGGAGTGGGCCGGGCCGCCCTCACGGTCCGGCCCGGCACCGGCCCTTATAGGCTGGCGGCGCTATGGACTCCCGTACTGGTCTCCCCGTCGTGGGCATGGTGGGTGGCGGCCAGCTGGCCCGGATGACCCACCAGGCCGCCATCGCTCTCGGCCAGTCGCTGCGCGTGCTGGCGCTCGCCCCGGACGACGGTGCCGCGCTGGTCGCTGCCGACGTCCAGTACGGCGACCACACCGACCTGGCCGCGCTGCGGACGTTCGCCAAGGGCTGCGACGTGGTCACCTTCGACCACGAGCACGTCCCCAACGAGCACATCCGCACCCTGACCGACGAGGGCGTGAAGCTGTTCCCGCCGGCCGAGGCGCTGGTGCACGCGCAGGACAAGCGGGTGATGCGGGAACGGCTCGGCGAGCTGGGCGCGCCGAACCCGGCGTGGCGTCCGGTGGAGTCCCCGGCCGACCTGATCGCCTTCGGCGAGGAGACCGGCTGGCCGGTGGTGCTCAAGGCCGCCCGGGGCGGCTACGACGGGCGCGGCGTCTGGATGGTCGACGACGCCGGTCAGGCCGGTGAGCTGGCCGCCACGCTGCTCGCCGGTGGCACGCCGCTGCTGGTCGAGGAGCGGGTGGCGCTGCGCCGGGAACTGGCCGTGCAGGTGGCGCGCTCGCCGTTCGGGCAGGTCGCCGCGTACCCGGTGGTGGAGACGGTGCAGCGCGACGGCATCTGCGTCGAGGTGCTGGCGCCCGCGCCCGACCTGCCCGAGGAGCAGGCCGTGGCCGCGCAGCAGCTCGCCATCGACCTGGCCACCGCGCTCGGCGTGGTCGGCCTGCTCGCGGTGGAGCTGTTCGACACGCCGTCCGGGCTGGTCGTCAACGAGCTGGCGATGCGGCCGCACAACTCCGGGCACTGGACCATCGAAGGGGCCCGGACCTCCCAGTTCGAGCAGCACCTGCGGGCGGTGCTCGACTACCCGATGGGGGACACCTCGCTGACCGCGCCGGTCGTGGTGATGGCGAACGTGCTGGGTGGCGCGCCGGGCGGCAAGTCCATCGACGAGCGGCTGCACCACCTGTTCGCCGCCGAGCCCGGGGCCAAGGTCCACCTGTACGGCAAGCAGGTGCGCCCGGGCCGCAAGATCGGGCACGTCACCGTGCTCGGCAACGACCTGGACGACGTACGGGCCCGGGCCGCGCGTGCCGCCCGCTGGCTCCAGGAGGGGCACTGATGAGCACCGTCGGGCTGATCATGGGCAGCGACTCGGACTGGCCGGTCATGAAGGCCGCCGCCGAGGCGCTCGACGAGTTCGGCGTGCCGTACGATGTTGGTGTGGTCTCGGCGCACCGCACCCCGGTCAAGATGATCGAGTACGGCCGGGCCGCCGCCGGACGTGGTGTCCAGGTGATCATCGCGGGCGCGGGCGGAGCGGCTCACCTGCCCGGCATGGTCGCCTCGGTCACCCCGCTGCCGGTGATCGGTGTCCCGGTGCCGCTGAAGTACCTGGACGGCATGGATTCGCTGCTGTCCATCGTGCAGATGCCGGCCGGCGTGCCGGTCGCCACCGTGTCGATCGGCAACGCCCGCAACGCCGGCCTGCTCGCGGTACGCATCCTGGGCGCCTCCGACCCGGTGCTGCGCGACAGGATGGCCGCCTACCAGGCGAGCCTGGAGGACCTGGTCGCGGAGAAGGATGCCGCGCTGCGCGCCTCCCTGATCTGACCGTCTCGTCACTCTCTGTTTCCCAGGTGTCTGGTCGCTCAGCGTGACCGGCCGGGCCGACGCGTGTCTGTGCCCTCCGCCCACTTTGCTCTGCAGCCATCGGCGCAGCACGGCTCTGACCTGCAACCCGGCCTCGCGCCCCCAAACGGCTCGGCGGCGGCCGTCGTCACAGTGGGTGACTGCTGCGTCAGTGGGTGCAGAGCAAAGTCGGTAGAAGGGCACCATCGCCGTCGCAGCCCGTCGACACGGAGCGTGACCTGATCAGTCGCGCCCCAGGCCCGACCGGGACCGGCTCACCGCATGCCGCGCAGGGCGGTCTGGAGGCGCTCCTGGGCACGGCGGCGGCGTTCGTTGCTCGCACCGAGCACCAGCAGCACGATGCCGACCGGGATCAGGACCAGCCACGGGCCGAGGCTGAACAACGCGTGCACGGCCGCGATAGCGGTCACCGTCGCCCCGACGATCACCGGGGCCTGCTGCCGGCTGGTCGAGCCGAAGATCAGCACCGCGACGGCGCCGAGCAGCAGCAGCACCTGACGCAGCATGCTGGATTCGGTCGCGATCACGATCGCCAGCGTGGGCAGGAACGCGGTGACCAGCGCCGGCCCGTACGCCACCCAGCTCGACAGGTCGGGCCGGTGCCGCAGTTGCAGGACGCCGACCAGCAGGGCCAGCGCGGCGAACGGCAGCGTGTACGCCTCCGGCAGCGCCACGTCGGCCACCCGCATCAGGATCCACCAGGCGCTGATCTCGCAGGCCACCACCGCCCAGAACAGCAGGTTGCGTTCCATCGGACGGCGTCCCGGACGGCTGGCCGCCACCCCGAGGACCGCGCCCCAGGCGGCCAGCAGCGCGGCGATGTGCCGGGGCGAGTCGTACGCCAGCGCCAGCGCGATGAGCGCCGCCCCGTAGCCGCTCCACTCGACTGTGGCCGCCTCCCGGTACGCCTCGGGACGGCGCAGCCGGGGCAGCATGGCGGCGAACACCTGCAACGCCGCGCCGACGGCAAGCACCCCGAACGCGGACCAGACGGCCGCCAGCCCGGACTTCAGGCCGATGGTGAGCACGAACAGCTGAGCCATCACCGAGCCGAACAACCAGCCCAGGATGCGCGCCCGCTGGGTGGTGCCGAACAGCGCGGCGACAGCACCCACGCCGACCGCCCCGCCGAGTGTGAACACGGTCAGGTCGCTCGTGGCGAGGCTGCCGGCCAGCCCGGCGCCACCGGCGGCCAGCCCCAGCGCGAAGACCAGCACCCGGGCCACCCGGATCGACCGGCCCGGCTCGGCGATCGCCGGTGGCGGGGTCAGCGCCAGCCCGAGCATCGAGATGGTGAACACCGCGAGCGCGGCAAGCGCGGTCACCGGCCAGCCCCGCCCCAGCGCCACCGGCGTGATCAGCAGGGTGATCGCCGCGCCGGGCAGGATCACCGGCACCGCCCGGGACCGCCGGCCGCCGCTGAACCCGGTGGCGGCCAGCGCCGCGGTCACCGTCAGCAGCAGCGCGGTGAGCACGTGCGTGGGGTTGACCGCCTCCGGCGGCGGGGTCAGCAACTCCGGTGGTGGCCCCTGCCACACCCGGCCCAGCACCGCGAACGGCGAGAACAGCGCCACCACGAGTGAGGGTGCCAGAGTGGCCAGCGCCAGTGCGGTGGGCAGCGCCGCGGCGGCGAGCGCGCCGGCCGCCGGGCTGACCCGCCAGCGCAGCTCGGGATCGTCCGGGGCACGTCGTAGCGCCCCGTTGAGCAGCACGGTCCAGCGGCGTACCGGCCGGCCCGAACCGGCGGGCGGGACGGTGGCCGCCCGTACCAGTTCGGCGAGCACACCGAGCAGCGCGGCGGCGGCGGCGAACACGCCCGCCGGCAGGCCGACAGCGAGCGCCGCGGCGGCGGTCACTGTGGCCGCGCCGACCACCGCGACGCTGGCGTACGGGAGGTATTGCGGCACCTGCCGACGTACCGCCGCGATCGCGGCCAGCCCGATGCTGGCGGCGGCGAGCGCGGCGGTGAGCACCACCTGCGGTGGGCGGCCGTACTCGACTGCCAGCGCGGCCACCGCGCCGGGCAGCGCGAGCAGTGCGGCTCCGGCGCCCGCGCCGCCCACCTGCACCAGGTGCGGCGGCATGCCCTCGCTGCGGATGTCGTCGACGAGGGAAGGCGCGAGCGTGCGGGCCACTGCGGCCACCGTCGCACCGATCAGCGCGATGCTGCCCAGCGCCAGCGCTGTCGTCCACGGCCGTACCAGCCCGGCCCCGGCCGCGTGCAGAGCCACCACCCCGGCCACTGTGGCCCGGGACAGCGCGGCCCGGGGATCGACAGCGGCCGCGGCGGCCATGCCGTAGACGGTGGCCACCATGCAGCCGACCAGCACCGGGGACCACCAGGGCAGGTCGAACGCGGCCGGTGCGCCCACCGTGGCGAGCACGGCGGCCAGGCCGGAGACGTCGTACTTCCACGGCGGCGGCAGGAGGATCGCCGCGGTCACCCCCAGCAGCGCCAGCGCCACCGGGGCCTGCCAGGTCGACCCGCCGGTCGGCGCGGCCGGCCAGCCGGACAGGTCACCGGCCCAGATCGGGCCGGGGGTGGCCAGCACGCCGAGTCCGCCGCGCAACGCGCTCCAGGCGGCGATCAGGCCGATCAGCGTGCCACCGGCGGCGATGCCGAGAATCGGGCCGCGCCGCCACTCCTCGGGCAGCGCGCGGGCGGCCACCGCCACCAGCAGCACCAGCGCGGAGGCCACCACGAGCTGACCGCCGGGGGCGAGCACCGCGGCGATCCGGGCCAGCGTGGCGACGAGCGCCACTGTGGTGGCGGCGAGCGCCAGGTCGGACCCGTCGAGGGACATGTCCGCGCGGCGGCCGGCGTCGATGCGTGGGGCGAGCGCCAGCAGCGCGGCGGCGACCAGGAGCAGACTCCCCACCCAGGCGTCGGCCGAGGTCGCGCCCGGCGCGCCGAACGCGGCGGCGGCGACCGCCACCGCGCCGAGCACCGTACCGAGCGCGTGCGGCATGCTCAGGTGCCGCTGCGCCACCTGCACCAGGGCGGCGTAGCCGAGCGTGACACAGACGGCGAGGAAGCTCGCCGCGAGGATCGGCACGGTGATCTCGCGCAGGTTCGCCGGTGTGGCGACCGGCGGCGTCGGCACCGTGGCCGCCACGAACGCGGCGACGGCACCGGGCAGGGCGAACGCCGCGCCGCCCGCGGCCCAGGAGCAGACCGTCTCCGTCGCGGCGGCGGCGAGCCGGACCCGCGGGGCGAGGGACACCAGCGCCCCGGCCAGGAACAGAACAGTCAGCGCGGCGGCGGTGAGCGCCGGGCGAGCGAGCGAAGCACCCGCGCCGACCAGGCCCAGCCCGGCCGCTGTCACCGCGTGCGCCACAGCGGACCGTTCGGTGCGTGCGGTCAGCCCGAGCACGCCGACCGCTACCGCTGTGAGCAGCATCGGCCAGCAGGCCGCCGCCCAGCCCAGACCGAGCGACGCGGGTACGGCGAGCGCGGTGAGCGCCGCGCCGACCACTGCGAACTCGCGCCGGATCTCGGCCGGCAGCGCGATCACGGCGGCGATCGTGAGCAACGACGCGCTGGCCGCGAGCTGCCAGCCGGTCGGGCCGACCGCCCGGGCCAGCTCGGCGTGCCATCCGGTCAGATCCGCCGACCACGCCGGCAAGGCGGCCCGGACCGGGGCCAGCCCGGCGCGCAGCGCGCCACCGGCGACCACCAGGCCGCTGACCGTGAGCGCCACCGCGGAGGCGATCTGCGGGCCACGCCGGGCCGTCTCCGGTACGGCCCGGACGGCGAGCCCGGTCAGCGCGATGACGGCGGAGATGAGCAGCAGGGACCGGCCGGGCAGAGCCACCGAGGCGACCCGGCCGAGAGCGCCGATGACCGCCAGCGTGAGGATGCCGGCGCCCACGTCCGGCAGCGGCGGCCGGCGCAGCACGAGCGTCCCGGCCAGCGCGACCAGGGCGGCGAGCAGCAGCACCGTGCCCGCGGCGGCGGCCGGCGGCACCGTGGTGGCGCGCAGCAGTCCGGTCACCGCGTACGCCAGCGCGACAGCGACCGCCACGCCGTGCAGCAGCCAGGTCAGCTCGGGCAGCCACGGCACCGGCCGGGCGGTGGCGGTGGCGCCCGGACCCGATGGTGTCTCACCGCCCAGCACCTCGGCGGACTCCTCCGGCGCCGACTCGGGCCGGTCGTCGTCGGCGCGCTGCCGGGGCGGGACGGGAGGTGCCGGCTCGGTGACGGGCAGGTCCCGCCGGACGGGCCGCTCGCGTACCACCGCCGAGCGCGCGAGCGCCAGGTCGAGCACTGCCACCACGGTCAGCACCAGCGCCCAGCCGACCGGCCCGGTGATCCGCTCGTACGCCAGCAGCGGCAGCACCGGCTGGGCGGCCAGCACTGTGGCGAAGCGTGGCGCGCGCAGACCCGTCCCGTACGCGTACCCGAGAGCGACGAGCGTGGTGACCAAAAAGATCGTCCCGGCGAACGCGGCACCCGACGAGCCGCCGCCGATCCGGTCCACGGCCCAGAGCGCGTACCCGGCCAGCGGCACCAGCAGCAACCCGACCGCGGCGATGGTCTCGGCGGTGGAGGTGAGCCCGCGCCGGGCCAGCACCGGCGGGGCGAGCAGCATCAGCGCCGTCGCCACCAGCAGCACGCCGAGGCGGGCCAGCGCGTCCATCGAGCTGGTGGCGACCGCGGCGAAGACCACCGCGGCGACGCCGAGCAGGAGCGCGCCCAGCCCGAGCGGGATGTTCTGCACCTCGCGCGAGGACGCCTCGGGCGGGTGCTCCGGGTCGTCCGCGTCGAGCCAGCGGGGGCGGCCGCGCGGCGGCGACGGGGGCGGTGGACCCTGAAGTAGGCCGCGGAAACGCCGCACCCGCTTCCGGTTGGCGTGGCGGCTGGGGGGGCGCGGTGAGGCGT